>DPAW01000166.1 GCA_003517285.1 Verrucomicrobiales bacterium | reverse complement strand
GAACGTGACGCCGATGTTGGACCTGGCGTTTGTGTTACTCATTATTTTCGTGATCGCTACGCCGTTGCTGGAGCAGGGGATGAAGCTTGAACTGCCTAATGGTGGTGCGGCGGATTCGGCGGTCAAACGCGATGATGTGCGTACAGTTGAGGTCAGTCGCGATGGCCAATATCTTCTGGACCGCAAACCGATGTCGTTGGCGCAGCTCGAGACGGCGCTCAAGGCGGCTCATGCGGACAACCCGGAAACAGTGGTCTATATCCGGGCCGATCAGCATGGGTTTAACAAGGATTTGTATGCGGTGATTGATGTCTGCCAAAAGAACGGCCTGACCAAGTTTTCACTACGCACCAAGGAGGACGAACGATGACTCGATTGCTTAAAAAATGTATTTTCCTTTCCGTCGGATTACATGTGGTGGTGGCGGCGTTATTGATCGCGGCCGCTGCATTTTTCATCACCAAACCGAAAAAGGTGACGCCCACACTGAGCATGATAGCGCCGGAGGTATTGGATAATTTGTTGAACCCGCAAACGGCGCCAGCTCAGACACGAATAACGCCGACCCCTACGCCTCCACAGCCGCCGGTTCAGCGGAATCGAGCCTCCGAGCCGCCGACGCCTCGGCCGCCGAAAAAAGTGGCGCCAGTGCCAACGCCTACTCTTCCTAAAAAGGTTTCAACACCCAAGAAAACCACTCGCACACCCAAAAGCACGCCCGCCAACAAACGGCCGGCTATTAAAATCAATACCAGCACCAAAACGGTGAACGGTGGTGGCAGCACCTCTCGGCCACCGGTGACTACGGCCAAGAGTCCATCAGTCAATACCGAGGGATTGGGGAAAACGGTAAAAAATCTCCGAACCCAGCTTTCCGCTGGCATCAAGGTGAATGTCTCCGGCGCGAACGCGGCGGCGTTTACCTCCTATGCGCAGTATGTGGTGTCGGTTTATCGCCGGACTTGGGAGCCGTTGATCCCGAAAACATTGGCACGTTCACGAGTGGCCGTGGTCTCAGTGACGGTGGACCGAACCGGCAAAGTGCTCAGTGCGAGGATTGTTCGCAAGACCGGTGATGCGGCTTTGGATCGTTCTGTACAAAGTGCACTTGACCGCGTGCGTAGCATTGGCAAGCCTTTCCCCTCGGGCTCGAATGATTCCAAGCGCACCTTTACCTTGGACTTCACGCCCCGTATTCGAGGATGACATGATGAGAATGGTTTGGTGTTTGCTGGCGGTTGGACTGCTGGGCCTTTCAACTAATCAATTGCACGCTGGATCGGCTCCCCGAGGAGGTAATCTTCAGGTGGTGGGCGAAGCCCGCAATAAGCTGATTCCAATTGCCTTGGAAGGCTTCGTTGGCGAAGTGGCCGGTGTCCTAAAATTCGATCTGGAGGTAATGGGCTGCAAGGTAGTTCCCTTGGCCGATGCCGCCTTTGTAGTGCGCGGTAAAGCCGATGGCAGCGTGGTGGGGGCTCTCACGGATAAGGCGGGGAATCCCGGTTTCAATCGACGTTACAGCGGAGGAAATCTCCGGGACCAAGCGCATGCTTTGAGTAACGATGTGATTCAGGCACTCACTGGGGTGCCGGGAATCGCAAGCACGCGCGTGTTGTTTAAGATGAAGGCCGGCCCACGCGCCGAGGAGGTTTTTTTGTCGGACTACGATGGCCACAAGCCGGTGGCGCTTACCAATGACAAGACGCTGGTGAGTGCGCCGCGTTGGTCACCGGATCACAGCAAGGTGTTTTACACCACTTGGCTGAAGCGGGGCGGCATCGAAAACACGACAGTCATTCAGCAAAATATGAAAACTGGCGAACGCGAAGTGATGGCGCGTTATCGCGGATTGAACACCGGCGGGGCATTATCGCCGCAGGGATTTCTGGCAATGATCCTTAGCCGCGGTGGCAGTCCGGATGTGTATGTAGCACCGCCGGGCTGGAAGTTCATGGAGGACCTCAAGGGCCAAAACCTTCGGCGCATGTGCGTGACCCGCGAAGAAGAGAATGGGGTTACTTGGTCTCCGGATGGTCAATGGCTTTGTTTCGCAACGCGTGCCAACGGCAAACGCATGTTGGTGAAAGTGGCGGCCCAAGGCGGCAACATGATTCGCATTCCTACCAGCGGTGTGCTGAATCCTTCCGAACCGAATTGGTCGCCCGACGGGAAATCAATTGCCTTCACTGCTGCGATGGGAGGATTCAATGTTTGCGTGGTCCCGGCGCAAGGCGGAGCCGCCATGGTGGTGGCTGCCGGGGAGGCGCCGACTTGGGCGCCTAACAGTCGCAACCTCATCTTTACTCGCAGGGGTGTGAATAAGAGGCAGTTGGCAATTGTTGACGTGCCCACAAAACAGGTGAAAATCATCCCAGCCTTTGTCGGCAGTGCATCACAGCCGGCATGGGGCAACTAACCCCCGATCGTTTTGCGATCATCCGGCCGAAGGAGGGCTGGAAATAATAAGGAGTCAAATCAATGCGTGGAGAATTGTATATCAAGGCTGTAGCCTGTGCCGCCCTATTGGGAATTGTCGGCATGGGCTGTAAATCCAACGACAATGCCGGACTGACCAGCATCCCCAGTTTTGCCGGTTCAGGAAATAACTCTGGCGGTGGTAACCCCAACATTGGGCCCGGGAATGGGAATGACACCGGGGGGCTGCCCAGAGGGAACCCGAACGGCAATGGACCCAAGACCACCGGCACGAACGTGGGCGGTACGGATAATGGAGATCCTAACACGCCATTGACGATCCCTGAAAATTTTCAGGAGCAACGCGATATATTTGAGCGTGTGCATTTTGATTACGACAGCTCCGAGTTGCGTCCGGGTGACCAGGATCTCGTGGCTCAAGTGGCGCAACACTTGATCCAAAACCCGCAGCACATGCTGTTGGTGGAAGGCCACTGCGACGAACGGGGTACCGAGGAGTACAATCTCTCCTTGGGCGAACGGCGGGCGCTTACGGTGGCTGAGGAACTCGTTCGCTTGGGCGTGTCGGCCGACCGGTTGGGGACCCAAAGTTTGGGCGAAAAAGTGCCCTTGTCCGAGGCTGATAGCAAGGCGGCTCGTGCTCAAAACCGCCGAGGCGAGTTCGTGCTCTTCATGCCGATGACCGGTGTGGTGGAGTTGCCGCAAAAGTAAAAGACCTCCAGAGAGCCTTGATTTGGCAGGTCGCCGTCCCGGCTGAAAAGCCGGGACGGTGGTCTTACGACGAGTGAGGTTGCTCACGATGGGTTAATAACATGCGGTGCGCGCGGCTTGACCGCCGGCGATGCGAGGCGCAAAATTTGATTGCTGTGTGAGAGCATGGCGATTCACGATCCAAGGAGGATCAAGGAGAAATAAGGAGATGCGAGGAACTATCTTTAATCTATCGGCACTGGCGCTAGGTCTGTTGTTGAGCGTGGGCTGCAAAAGCCAGAAACCGGTGGGACTCACCAAGATACCCACCATGACCCCAATTGTGAAAACCGTCACCGTGCCGGGCCCGGCTCAACCCTTGGGCGGCGGGAACCCACTCCCCGGTGGCAATCCCTTGACGGGCGGCAATCCGACAGGTGGAGGAACCACCATTGTGGAGATCCCGCAGGATCCGTTGAATCAAGCGCTGGGCAATGGCTTTAGCGGAAACGAAGTGGAGGACCGCGACACGTTTCTCGCACAGATGGTGCAATTTGACTACGACAGCTCTGCGGTTCGGCCGAGTGACCTGCCGAAGGTGGAACTGGTGGCTCAGCATCTGATCCAAAACCCCACCCACAAACTTTTGATTGAAGGCCACTGCGACGAGCGGGGCACTGAAGATTACAACGTATCACTGGGCGAACGCCGGGCATTAGCAGTTTTGGATGAGCTGCTGCGTCTTGGCATCAGTCAGGAACGCCTGCGAACCACGAGTTATGGGGAAAAAGTGCCGATCTTGGATGGCTTGACCGAAGCGGCTTTTACCCAGAACCGCCGGGGCGAATTCGTCCTGTTGCGGCCGGCCAATTAATCCACCCGCCAAGTCCCCCTTGGCGAAGCCCCGGGCGACCGGGGCTTTTTTGCTTTTCAACAGACTGTGAATAAAGTTAGGGTCTCCACGTCTTTTCACCAATGAACACGTATATGCTGTCATTTATTCAAGGTTGGGAATGGGTCATTATCCTTCTGGCCGTTCTCCTGCTCTTTGGCGCCAAGAAACTCCCTGAGTTGGCCAAGGGCCTCGGCAAGGGCATCCGCGAATTCAAGAAAGCCTCGAGCGAAATCAGCTACGAGATGGACCGGGAATCGGAGCGCCAAGATTACGAGCGCGAGCAGGCCCGCCGCGACAAGGAAGAGAAGAGCGTTTCCAGCGAGGAAAAACCGGCCCAGGCTGAAGTGGAGGAGGCGAAGGATTCCTCCGAGTCCAAGGCCTAATTTCCCTGTTCTCCTATGCCCAAGGACCCCGAAGATCATCCCGGGGATTCTCATCCAGACGGCGATTCGCCTGAGGAAAATAGTCCCCGCCCTGACGATTCACCCGAATCATCGGATTCCTCCGAAGATCAGGGTGAATTGCCGTTCGGTGGCGATTCAAAAGACTCCGCTTCGAATTCAAACTTTCCAGAGGCAGAATTTCCCAAGTCGAACTTAGACAAAAAGAAGGTGAGTGTGCCGGTGCCCAGCGAGCCGGAACCCGAGCCTGATGCTTCCGAGTTAGAGGAAAAAGAACTTGAGGGAGAGGCGCGGGATGATCAGGTAGAGGATCCCGCGACCCTCGAAGAATGTTCGGAAGCCGAATCCGGCGACGATCCCCATATAGCTGGCGAACTCGGTCCGGATCACGAGGATCCTTATCATGACGAGTACCATCATGATCATGATGACTATCATCATGAATACCAGGAGGAGCATGAGCACCAGTACGATCATGATTATCACGGCCATGAAGATGATCATGGCGACTATGGCTACGGACATGGCGCGGGCTACGGTGATGATGAGCTAGATTCTGAGGAGGAAGAGGAAGGGTTTGGCGGTCCGATTAAGCCGTTCCTCGATCATTTGGAAGACCTTCGCTGGACGGTCATGAAAGTCGTAGTAGCTATCGTGGTGGGCATGCTCATCGCGCTGATCGGTTCTCCCTACATCGTCAAGTTTCTCACCTACCCGCTGAATAGCGCCCAGCAAATCCAGCAGGTAAATTCCAACCCGGATAAACGGATGATCCCAGTTAAACTGGGGGATGGAGTTGCCTTTCACGTTCGAGAATCCGATCTCAAAGAATGGGTGGAGGAAGGATTGCTGGTCAAAGACGCTAATCAAACCGAGGTGATTACGGCTCTACGCCTGATCCCTAGTCCCGGTAGTTTGGATGTCAATGGGACGAAATATTCTATGCAGTTGCACGTGGACACTAATGGCACCGATCGCGTGCCGTGGGAGGTGGAACTTAAGGCTTATGGTCCATTGAAATCATTCTTTATCGCACTGAA
>DPAW01000139.1 GCA_003517285.1 Verrucomicrobiales bacterium | reverse complement strand
TATGTGTACGTACCTTGTACCTTGTACAAGTACGAGGTACGTACTCGTACAAGGTACTCGTACGATGTATCTGCTTTCCCCCGACCCTTCTCTCCTCCCCTCCGCTACCACCACCACCACCACCACCACTACCGTCAGGTGGTGTGCGGGCGTATTTCCTTATTTGCGTTGGCGCAAATAAGCATTTTCCTTGGTGGCGTTGGCGTTGGCGTTGGCGTCGGCGTCGGCGTTGGCGTTGGCGTCGGCGTCGGTGGAGCCGCTCCCGGCAAATCCCGGCCAATGCGTCCTGATATATCGGCCGTGGCCTTCCCCAACCGGCCGGAGTCCAACTGAATGGTCACGCTTGCATTGCTGGGGGTTTGTCCTGGATCCGGAACGGAAATGGTCAAGTCATACGTTCCTGCAGGAACTTCTGCCGATCCCGCTAGGCTGATATTTTTGCCGGAGGAATCCTTCAATGTCGCATCAGCCAAGGTGAATCCCACCGGGTTTTGCAATGAAATTGTTGGATCCGGGCTACTCCCTCCGATAGTTAGCTGAAATGTCTGGGTGGTCGTCGGCTGATATTGGCCCGTGGGGGAAATCGGAAAATTAAAATCAGCCGTTGCCGGATTGGCCGTAATCGTCGGTGGCGTTCCGCGCCCCCGAGCTCCGAACGAATCGAGAGCCAGTCCCAACAGTACTAATCCCAATAGAATGCGCATCATCTGTTTCAAATCTTGATGTCTCTAGGGCCTACGCCATCGTACTCCGCCTACATACGTACATTCGCCAGAATCACCGTAAACTTAAGTAATTTATCTAAAAACTTGGCAATTTCAAGTGATATTAGCTGCATTATGACAAACTTTCCAAAAACAGAATTCAGTCAAAAGACAGAGCAATTAGTCGGCCAACCAATCGTTCTTAAGGGAAATTCGTAATTCTTTCCAATATTCTTCCATTACTCTCAATCTTTTCTCCTCAATTGCGCCATAAAGGTCGGCTCACTTCCGGCCAGACCGGCTTGACGGGCGCGGGCGAGGAGGGTGCCGTAGGTGGCAATATCGTGCATTGCCATCTCCAGCCTCTCTCGAAGGGCATCGCTGGCAATTTGGCCGTCAATCACATCCTTTTTCTCCTCGAAACTTACTGCGTAGGGCAGGCTCCAGGCATAGCATTGACGGGCGATGGTGCGGAGTTGATCATGGACTGTGAGGCCTTTTTCGTGGCTGGCCACGATGGGGACAAAGAGTTTGCCGGTGAATTCCTTCCAGAAATGATCGGTAAAATTCTTGAGCGCCCCGCTCACGCTACCGTGATAATCGGGTGTTCCCAGCACAAACACATCAGCCGCTTTCACCCGTTCCTTGAGCGGGCCATAATAATCGGCCGTAAACGTGGTGTCCGTATTAACCAACGGCAGGGATTCTGCCGAGAGGTCCAGAACATCCACCACCGCCCCCTGCTTCCGCAGCCCCTCAGCCACGTGGAGAACGGCCACTTTGGTCACAGAAGATTGATGCAAGCTGCCAATTACGGCCATCACGTTTAGTGGATCACTCATGGCGGGAGGTTACCTGTTTCGGGCTTAAGCGTCGAGCATGTGACGGTTGCCCGCGGCGCCGGTTCGCGCTAAGCTTTCGCGATGGGTCTATTCGATAAATGGCTGGGCAAAGAATCGGCACCGAAGGTTTCTGATCAGGCGGCCGAATCGCCCGAGCAAATTCACATGGCTTGCGCCGCCTTGATGCTGGAGGTGGCAGAAGCGGATTACGTGGATGAACCAGAGGAAACCCAAGCGATCCTCAAGGCGCTGGAGGCCGAGTTTGGCCTGACGCATCGAACAGTCACCGACCTACTGGAGCGCGCCCGCAAGGAAAGCGCCGGAGCATCCGATATGTTTCCCTACACTCACCTATTGAACCAACGGCTGGATCACGAGCAAAAATGTCGCATCCTCACCGCCATGTGGCGCGTAGCCTTTGCCGATGGTAACGTGGACAAGTATGAGGAACACCTGATTCGCCGCGTTCACGAGCTACTCCACCTCGACCACAGCGACTTCATCGCCGCCAAACAGGCGGCTCGGGGAACTCAGAATTAGCCAAGAATCTCCGCGGTGTACGCCTCGAATTTAACACGAATTTCATCCCGCACACGGCGGAACACAGCACGAATTTCCTCTTCGCTGCCCGTCGCCTTTGCGGGATCATCAAAGGGCCAGTGATGTTTCTCTGCTTGGCCGGGAAAAATGGGGCACGCCTGATCTGCATTGCCGCACACGGAGATGACGGTGTGAACTTCCCGCTGCAAAAATTCATCCAAATGCTGGGAGGTGTGCGCGCTGATATCGATCTCGATTTCTTTCATCACCTCAACCGCCATGGGATGCACATAACCGGCGGGATCGGATCCGGCACTGGCCACCTCGGCCGCTTCCCCCACCGCAGCCCGCAGGATGCCTTCGGCCAGATGACTGCGGCAACTGTTTCCGGTGCAAAGAATCAATATCAGCGGCTTGGCCATTCGTCAGGTTGAGCCGGACGGTGGCCGGTTGTCCAGACGGGTTTGATGACAATTGGGTGAAGACGCACCGGTGCCGTGTGGGTTGTCTGGGGGTGGGTGTAGGTGTAGACAGGACCTGTTGTTTTCAGCACCGGGCGATCCTGTAGCCTCCCTGCGAGGGCTGGCTGGGCTGTCTTAACGTCCCGTGTCAATCGAGGCCAAGCCGCCTTCGTAATTAGAAGTGTACGCTTCGGCTTCCCGCGGGGCACGGGGAACTTGTTGAGAGCTATTGAGGGATTATTACAAGGTTATTCACCCGGGCTGCTCCTGAACGTTTAAAGTTTGAAATGAAGTGGGCTACCAGAGAAACGAAATTTCCTCGTCCAACATTTCGTCGCCCTGCCAAACTGAAACGCGCCAGGCTTCGGGCTGGCCAAAGGCCGTGTAGTTTTCCTCATCAATATGAATGAAGGTCCAATGCGTCACGCTCGCTCCAGCTGCCACTTCCTTTTCCACCGTCATCGGCTGGACGCCAGCCTTGGTGCTACGTAATTCGAGCCGAACGGTGATGTTCTGGCGTCCATGCCAGTTCACATCGTACCGCACTCCCTTGACGAGATCCGGATTGCCGCGCAGATGGTTTTGGTACACATCCCGGTGCAAGAGCGTGGGGCCATCGGTGCTTTTACCGCCCGCATCCAAGTAATGCGGCAACACCTTCACAATGCCGGTGCCGGACAGCGTTTGCACCGTACTGCATCCGACCATCCCTGCCAACATCACCCCCAAGGTCAACAATCTCATGGGCCGAAGTTAATTTGCTCCGACCAAAAGGCAAAGTCTAGCGGACAAAACTTATGCCCAGCGGCTGAGGTTTTGAGGCTGGAAAACATGAGCTAATAAGGTTTTTTTTTCTGAAATTGCGTTGCGAATTTTGTGAAATCGAGTAGAATGGTTAAGGAAGTGCGCACACAGGCCATTTGCTTGGTCCCCCAATTTTGCCATGAACGACAATCACAATTACCCGCTCTACAACAAGGCCGATCACACCGCCCGCGTTGAGGATTCCTTTCTAACTCGCCGTGAATGGCTGGAAAAGACCGGCACAGGCTTTGGCGCTCTGGCACTGTCCACCATGTTATTTGAGCAGGGGCTCAAGGGTCAGGCCGGTGGTGGCAGTCCTTTGGCTCCCAAACAGCCGCCTCGCACCCCCAAAGCCAAGCGCGTGCTGAACATCTTCCTCGCCGGTGCCGCCCCGCACATGGATTTGTGGGATCCCCGACCTGAGTTGAATTCCAATAACGGCAAAGCAGTCGGCAACCGCAAGCTACTGGCCTCCCCGTTCAATTTCCCAAAATTCGGCCAAAGCGGTCTGCAGATGTCCGAGATCTGGCCGAACATCGGCCGGCACGCCGATGATGTGGCTATCGTGCGTTCCACCTACACCGACGCCCCGGCGCATGGCCCGGCCACCTACATGCAGAACACCGGTGAGATGCAGGAGATCCGGCCGGCCGTCGGCAGCTGGGTGCTTTACGGGTTGGGCACGGAAAACCAAAACCTGCCCGGCTTTATCACTATGAGCCCCGGCGGCGCGCCCGATGCCCGAAATTTTACCAACGCCTTCCTTCCCGGCGCCTTCCAAGGCACCTTCGTGGATTCCAACAACGCGAAGATTGAGGACATCATCAAAAACATTAAGAGCGAATTCGCCTCGCGCCGTGACCAGCGCAAGCAGCTCGATCTCCTGCTCAAGATAAACGAGGTGCACAAACAGAAGCGCCAAGCCGAAGGTGATTTGGAAGCACGCATCAATTCCTTTGAACTGGCTTACCGGATGCAAACTGATGCCCGTGAGGCCTTTGACATTGCTGGTGAAAAGCCAGAGACAGTCGCCAAATATGGCGCAAACGCTCAGGGCCGCCAAATGCTGATCGCACGCCGTTTGCTTGAGCGTGGCGTACGTTTTGTACAGGTGCGCCAAGGAGGCTGGGACTTGCACGGAGGCATAGCGCAGCGTGCCGCCAACAACGCCCGCCAGCTCGACCCAGCTATTGGCGCTATCATGGATGATCTCAAAGAGCGCGGGCTTTTTGAGGATACGCTTATTTACATTACCAGCGAATTCGGTCGCAGCCCCACTGAGGATGGTGGCGGTGGACGAAGCCATAACGCCCGCGGATTGAGTACGGTACTCATGGGTGGCGGTATCAAGGGCGGTATTGCCTATGGGTCAACTGACGAAATCGGTGGCGCCGCTGTGGAAAACAAAGTTCACGTTAAAGATATTCACGCTACAGTGATGGACTTGCTTGGGTTCGACCATGAGCAACTGACTTATCGGACTGCAGGCAGAGACTTCCGTCTCACTCAAGCTACCCGGTCGCTACCTCAGGGTGGCATGCCTGTTAAGGGCATCATTGCCTAGAATTAAGCAAAGTAACCAACTGAGCTGGTTCGCCGATCGCATTAAAAGCGGTTATCCTGTTTGTTGACTAACCAAGATTTAGCCTCTCAATCTATTTTACCATGATCTCGATGAAACAACTCATCCGAACGGTCGCCATAGCAGCGGCCTTTTTTTATGTAAGCACCACCAGTGCCCAACAACTTTCACCAGCCGATCAGGAGTATTTTGAAGCCAAGATCAGACCCATTTTGATCGATTATTGCTACGACTGTCATGGTGATGGGGCGACTAAGGGAGGTTTGGACCTGAGCACTAAAGCCGGCGCGTTGGCCGGGGGCTCTGCTGGCCCAGCTGTTGCCCCAGGAGATCCCGGCAAAAGTATCATGATCATCCGGATGAAGGACCTGGGCGATCCCATGCCTCCAGCCGGAAAAGATGCGGTACCTGATGAATTAATCGCCGAGTTAGAAAATTGGATCCGCCGTGGTGCTCCGGATCCTCGCACAGGCAAATCTGCCGGTGTACTAAAAAGCGAACAGGACTTTGCCAAAGCCAAGGAGCACTGGGGTTTTCAAAAAGTTAAAGAACCCAAAGTTCCCTCTGCCGACTTAATCTTCAGCGGTAAACTTAAAGGTTGGATCAAGAATCCCATCGATTCATATGTCCTCGAGAAACTTGAGGAGCAGGAAATGGTGCCGTCCTTACCTGCCGACCAATGGTCGCTCCTGCGACGGGTTTACTTTGACCTAATCGGTCTGCCGCCTTCCTACGAGGATATGCAACGATTTACTTCCGGCCAGGAAACCTTCGAACAGGTCGTCGATCGCCTACTCGCCAGCCCGCAATACGGCGAGCGCTGGGGTCGCCACTGGCTGGATGTCGCCCGTTATGCAGACACTACAGGGAATGACAATCGGCGTGGACAACTAGCTCGCTATATCTATGCACACACCTACCGGGACTGGGTCATTGAATCCATTAACGAAGATAAACCCTATAACCAGTTCCTTATCGAACAATTTGCCGCAGACCGCCAAAAGGGAGACCACGGCGATCTAGCTGCATTAGGCTTTCTCACCTTAGGCCCACGAATCGCCGGAGGCGATGAAATCATTGATGACAGGATTGATGTCACTACCCGTGGAATCATGGGTCTCTCAGTTTACTGTGCGCGCTGTCATGACCACAAATTTGATCCAGTTCCCACGGCTGATTATTACTCTCTCTACGGTGTTTTCCGAAGCAGCCGTGAACCCAATGAACAGGACAAACCAATCTTGATCCCGAACCTGGCCAAAGGAGCCAATGGAAAACCCGCTGCCGGCTCCTCCGGAAGCTACGCAAGTAACCCCGATTATGCGGAGTTCCTGGGAAAGATGGATAAGTTGGAGAAGGATCATGAACAGTTTCGTCTTAAAGAGGAATACGAACGTGAAAAAGAGTCCCGAGAAAAAGCTAAGACATACATGTATTGGACAGAAATGTTCACCAAAGCCGAGTTACGTATAGATCGCAACCGAGGCCAGTTTGAGCGGGCCATTGAGGAAATGCAAAAAGCCCGGAATATTAAGGTGGATGCCAAAAACCGAATTCGCCTGAAGGCCGAGGTTGGCGAAGCCTGGCAACGGTTCCTGAGTCGCAAACGCGAAGACGACGCCGTCTTTGGCCCGTGGAAAGTGTACGCCAACACCGCCACCAACGCCGTGGGCGCCTTCATCCCCGCCGAGCTGGCCAAAGCCCAGAAGAAGCTCGCCCCCCTGATCAATCCCGATCCCAAAAACAAACGGGCCAAACGCATCAACCCAATCGTCGCCCAATATTTTAAAACCCCGCCTCGTACACTCGTGGAAGCCGCAGGCCGTTATCAGGCTATGTTTGATCTCTCCGTGCAGCAGTGGATGTACGCTAATCAAGTGTACTCCCAACACCGCCAAGCCGCCTTGGCCAAGGGTGATGATGAGCCAAAAAAACCGACCAGCATGGAAGACGCCCAAAAACGGTTCGATGTCGCCTTCGACAAACAGTTCGGCGAAGGCTACGCCAAGAATATGGAAGGCATCCGCCGTGTCATGTTCGAAAACGGCCATCCCGGCAATTTCCGTTTTGATGACCTCAAACGCCGGAACGGAGGCCTTGAACGCGAGGAGATGGAGCGCTTCATCTCCAAAATCGAAAGTCTTAAAATTAATCATCCCGGCTCCCCGCCAAGAGCTATGGTGCTTGAAGACGGCCAACTCCGTGACGAAGCCATCATGATCAAAGGCAATCCACGTCAACGCGGCAAGGTGGTACCTCGCCAATTCCTTGAGATTTTATCCGGCGAAGATCGGCAACCTTTCAAGATCGGTTCTGGACGTCTCGAACTCGCTAAAGCCATTGCCGCTGATGACAATCCGCTAACCTCTCGCGTGATGGTTAATCGTGTTTGGAGCCATCACTTCGGAAAAGGATTGGTAAGTTCACTCAACGAATTTGGCCTACGCGCCATGGATCCTACTCATCCTGAATTGCTCGATTATCTCGCCTGGTATTTTGTGGAAAATGACTGGTCTCTCAAGACATTGCACAAGCACATTGTC
>DPAW01000369.1:8215-9266 GCA_003517285.1 Verrucomicrobiales bacterium | reverse complement strand
CAAGATGCCTCTATCCGAGGCTTTTAAGCATGCCTTTAAGGAAAAAGTCACGTATCTCGAGAAAGAATCCTGTGCCTGCGTTCCATGTCGTTTCGTGGAATGGCAGCATGAACAGGATAACCAAAAACGTGATGACTTATTTTTGAGTAAATACTCATTGGAGGGAATATCTGATATAATACCTCAACATATTAATCCCTGTTATATCGATTCTTACCGGTTAATTGAGGAAAACAATCAATTGATCCCAATAAATTCTCCTCCGCAATCCCCGCCTCCGGAGTCCTACGTTTAAAATAAATTACCCAGTTAGCGTTGCGCTACCATGCGGTTACCGTTTGCTACAAGACACAACCCCTTGCGGAGTGGTCCTTTCTAAAAAAAACTAATAAATTTAAACTTAAGAAAAATGAATATTCAGAAAAATAATAAGGCGGCCTTCACCTTGATTGAGTTGTTGGTCGTTATTGCCATTATCGGCATTCTCGCCAGCATGTTGTTGCCCGCACTGGCCAAGGCCAAAGCCAAAGCCAACCGGATCAAGTGCGTTAACAACCTAAAATCTCTGGCCTCAGCCTACGTTGCCAAAGGAAATCCACCATGGAATGAAACACCACGCACCTTGGATAGTATGTACGGTGCGGGCAACCATGCAGACGCACTCTGCATCGAGCATTTGTGGAAACCATTGGGCGGGGTAGTATCCAACCCAAAAATCCTGTCTTCACCCAGCGATCCCGAGTGTCAGTTGCATTACGAGGCAGTAATAGCCGAAGGGTTTGATTGGGGGCACGTAGAAAGCCCCATGCAAAGTTACGCAGCTTATCTTGGGGCATGCACCCAAAGGCCGAGTAACATCCTTCTGAGCACCCGCAACATCGATGCTCATAATGAAGTGGAACCATTCCAATACGTTTTCGGGACTGCAACTCCTAATCCAAAATTTGGGGTTACCCTATGGGAAGACGGACAAATTGAATGTTCGTTCCGTGGTGCCGATGAAATTGAAGGAGATGGTCATCATGATGATGATCATGATCATGATCATGGT
>DPAW01000369.1:6523-7917 GCA_003517285.1 Verrucomicrobiales bacterium | reverse complement strand
TCATGATCATGATCATGGTCATGGAGGGCCTGAGTTGATGGAAATCACAATGGCTGGACTTAACAAAAGCCAAGGCGGCTTTGCCCTCACCGATGGATCAGCCCGGCAAGCGAGTAATGCCGATGTGCAGAAGCAGCTTACCTCGATGATGAAATCCCGTGGAGGCAGAACCAAAACCCCCGCCCCTTTCGCATCGCGGCCGTTTATGCACGAAGACGAACATAATCACTAAAAAAGATTTAGATGCCTTGAACGGTTTCTCATAATCAAGGCAACTAAGCTTTCAGCAATCGACCCTGCCACAGGTGAAGCCTATGCTTCCAAAAAGTGGCAGGGTCGAATTTTTTAGAGATTTTTTCAAAAAGTTTTTATTGCAAATTATATGCAATAGTGGCTTCTTGCCATTTTGCATTTCAACGCTTAATTACGCCGTGTTCACTAAAATGAGTTTAAAACCCCTAAATCATGGAAAATAAAAACGGAAACCAAAAAAAACGCCTTAAACTGACCGGCCTTTTTATATTAATTTTTTGTGGTGCGTGTGGCCTTTCCAAGCATATCGACTTTACTAACTTAATAATTAAACGACCTTTGGAAGCTAAGAATGATATGTGGTTGAAATAAACCTACTCTGAAGCGACATCCACCTCAAAATGTGCGCAGTCTTTGTACACCATCTGCCGCGCGGGACGTCCGTCCGCTAGGTTGTCCAGCTCCGTTCGCACGGCGTCTATTCCCTCCGTGCCCAGCACTTCGCGAACCAGGTAATACCCTTAGGAAGAATACGCCAAAGGATCGGTATTGCAGGCAACATCCATGGACAAAAACTAAGTAAAAGTCCAACGAAGACAATTCTCGAATGGCTTTTAGGCTACGTTTACCACAAACTTAGCTCCTTGAAACGGAGGGTTTTAGAGCGATTGCGTATGGTTGGGCTTTGCGAGGGCACATCCACACTTCTGCTATTCTTCATAGCGATGCCGCTTAAATATATGGCTGGAAAACCAATGGCCGTTTCAATTATTGGGGCAATCCACGGAGCTTTATTCATCCTATACTGCGCAGCCCTTTGGCACGCGATGACGCTCCACACAAAACCTCTGAAGTGGACAGTAAAATATTTTGTAGCAGCATTAGTGCCTTTCGGCCCGTTCTTGGTGGATGGCTCGCTAAAACGCGAATTGAATGAGCTGATCGAAGACGACTAGTGTGGCGAACGCAAAAACAACCCTCAATACCCAAGGTTTATGGGGTGTGCGGACACCTTTCGCTCCAAGCGCATGTCCCTTCTTTTATGGCTGGGTCATTGTCTTTGCCGCCACCATCGGCACCATCGCCAGCATCCCAGGTCAGACGATGGGGTTCACGGTCTTCACCGATGTGCTCATGGAAGA
>DPAW01000369.1:3332-6106 GCA_003517285.1 Verrucomicrobiales bacterium | reverse complement strand
CTGGGGCGAACGCAAAATGGCGGTGGCCTCGGTGGCCGCCACCGGCGCGGTCCTTTTTTACCTCGCTGCCTGCGCACCGATAAGCCACGGATTAGGTCGCGTGCTACCGGCGGGGTTCGCGGCGTTTGTGGTGATCGGTATCGGCTTTTACCTCGTGCGCGCGGCGGCGCAAGGAGTGTTGTCCATGACCTGCCGCAACGCCATCGGCAAATGGTTCGATCACCAGCGTGGCCTTGCCATGGCGATCAGCAGTATCCTCGTGTCGTTCAGTTTTTCGCTCTCGCCCAAATGGATTGAGTGGCTGAAGGAAAGTCACGGATACGACGGCGCATGGATGATCATGGGGCTCGGCACAATTGTGATTGTTGGCCCGCTGGCCTGGCTGCTCTTTCGTGATAAACCGGAGGATGACGGTCTGTTAATGGACGGCGGTGCCGAGCCGGCGGCTCATGATAATCCGGACATGCACATTGAGCGGGAGTTCACGCGCGATGAGGCGGTGCGCGATTATTCGTTTTGGGTGTTCAACGCCGCGTTCGGGTTCTGGGCTTTGTTCGGAACGGCGTTTACCTTTCACGCCACTTCACTCGGCGATGAGTACGGCTTCACGCGCGAACGGATCATCAATCTCTTTGTGCCAATCGCCGCCACCAGTGTGACCACCAACCTCCTCTTCGGTGCCATCAACGCCAAGCTGCGGCTCAAGTTTCTACTGCTCGTGATGAACCTCGGTTGCATCGCGGCAGCCATCGGCATGTTGAACTTGAAAACATCCGTCGGAGTGACGGCGTATGTCATCGGCAATGGCATTGCCAGTGGTGGGTTTGTGAGTCTCTCGGGCATTGTGTTCCCGCGCTTTTACGGACGCGAACATCTTGGGGCAATCGGCGGCCTGAACATGTCCGTGATGGTGATCGGCAGCGGCCTCGGCCCCCTGCTCTTCGGTGCCTGCCAGCATTTTGCGGATAGTTATCGTTTGATACTCATCGCCTGCGGCATTATCCCAGCGGTGCTGGCGCTGCTAAGCCTGTGGGCCGACAACCCTCAGCGCCGGTTTGCCCCATCTGATTAATGAGCACCTTTGCCATTGGCCAACGCTGGATAAGTGAGCCCGAGCCCGAGTTGGGGCTGGGTACGGTGATGGAAACCGGCGAAGGCCGTGTGCAGGTGCTGTACCCTGCTACAAGCGAGGTACGAGTGTACACGGAGGAAAATGCGCCGTTGCGCCGGGTGACTTTTCGCGTGGGCGAAATTATCGAGGATCACGAGGGCAACTCCCGCACCGTTGAGTCCATTGAGGAAACAAACGGCGCGCTTGTTTATCGCGGCACGGACTGGGAAATGCCCGAGGCGCAGCTGAACGATCGGCTCAGCGTGCACGGACCGATGGATCGCCTGCGCGGTGGGCACGTGGATGACGCGGCGGTGTTTTGTCTGCGCCGGCGCGCGTTGGAGCAGATGCACCACTGGCGGCAGTCGCCCGTGCGCGGGTTTGTGGGCGGCCGCATTGATCTGATCCCGCATCAGCTCTACATCGCGCATGAGGTGGGCAATCGTCTAGCGCCGCGTGTGTTACTGGCGGATGAAGTGGGTCTGGGCAAAACCATCGAAGCGGGGCTCATCGTGCATCGCCAACTGGTCACCGGCCGCGCCGCGCGCGTGCTGATTCTCGTGCCCGAATCGCTGGTGCACCAATGGTTCGTTGAGCTGCTGCGAAAGTTTAACCTGTGGGTGCATATCTTTGATGAAGAACGCTGTGCCGCCATCGAGAAGGGTTTACCCGAGGCGAATCCGTTTTTCGATGATCAGGTGATCCTGTGCAGTATCGATTTTCTTGCGGCCCATCCCGAGCGCGCCGAACAGGCCAAAGAGGCCGGTTGGGATTTGTTGGTGGTCGATGAGGCGCATCATCTTGAATGGAGCGAGGCCGCGCCCAGCACGGAATACGAACTGGTCGAGGCGCTCGGCCAACAAGCCGAGGGTCTACTGTTGCTCACTGCCACGCCCGAGCAGCTCGGTCCGGAAAGTCACTTTGCCCGCCTACGCCTGCTGGATCCCGATCGTTATTCGGATTTCGCCGCATACCAGGCGGAGTCCGGTCATTACGCGGACATCGCTCCCATTGCTGGTGCCCTGCACGCAGGGGCCCCCTTGAGCCCCGCGCAGCAGGAAGCGCTCGCCGTCATGCCAGGGCTCGAGGCTGATCTGCCGCCGGATAAATTACTGGGCGCCCTTCTCGATCGGCATGGGCCAGGCCGCGTGATCTTCCGTAATACCCGCGCGGCCATGAGCGGTTTTCCCGGGCGACAGGCGCACCTAGCGCCGTTAGTGCCCGACCGCGATGCGGCCGAATGGATGACCCACGCCGAGACGGAGTTTGCCAATGACTCCGGCACCAGTGAGCCGATTGAAAAATTTAACCTCAACTACGACCCACGCATCGCGTGGCTAGGCAGGTTGTTGCATGAGCTGGGTGAGGAAAAAGTGCTGCTCATTTGTCGCAGCCGCGAAAAGGCGTTAGCGATCGAGAAAGCCGTAGCCCGACAGGTGCCAGTGAAGACGGCAGTGTTTCACGAAGATCTCACGCTGGTTCAGCGCGACCGTAATGCTGCGTGGTTTGCCGAGCCGGACGGCGCGCGCCTACTCATCTGCTCGGAGATCGGCAGCGAAGGCCGCAACTTTCAATTCGTGCATCACCTCGTACTGTTTGATCTACCACTCAATCCCGAACTGCTCGAGCAACGCATCGGCCGGCTTGATCGAATTGGGCAGAC
>DPAW01000369.1:812-2963 GCA_003517285.1 Verrucomicrobiales bacterium | reverse complement strand
TGGCGCGCTGGTATCACGAGGGCCTCAACGCCTTTGAGAGCAATCTGCAGGGCGCCAATCAATTGCTCCAGCAATTCAGCGATAAAGTGCTGGCGTTGGCGGCTGACTATTCCGAGCCCGCGCAGTTGGAGCAGCTCATCGCTGCCACCGCCACCGCGCATGAACAAATCGCCGCGCAACTGGAGCAAGGCCGCGATCGGTTGTTGGAATTGAATTCCCATCGCCCCACCGAAGCCGCCACCGTGGTGGAAGCGATTGCCGCGACCGATGCCAACCCCAAACTGGAGGCGTTTCTGCTAAGCGTGTTTGATCACTTCGGTGTGACAGTGGAGGATCTGGGCGAGCGCACTTATCTCCTGCGCGGACACGGCGTAACCACCGATTCGTTTCCGGAGATTCCCAGTGACGGCCTTGTGGGCACCTTCAATCGACCTCACGCGCTTGGCCGGGAAGACGTAAGCCTCTTGAGCAGCGATCACCCGATGGCCACCGGAGCAGTTGATCTTCTGCTCGGCAGCGAACAGGGCAACTGTAGCTTCGGCGTATGGGCCGATGAAAAGGACAAGACGCTCCTGCTCGAAACCGTTTTCGTACTCGAAACCCTCGCACCTGCCCGATTGCATGCTGATCGGTTCCTGCCGCCCACACCCGTGCGCGTGTTGGTAAATCATAAAAAGGAGCATCTCAAACTCGAACTGCCCGAGCTGGAAAAAGGCCTGCCGCACAAGCTGCTGGATAACCCGAAGATCGGCCGCGAGATCATCCCCGCCATGCTCGAGGCTGCCGAGGCGTTTGCTCACACGCAGGCGCAGGAACGCATCGCCACCGCCAGCGCGGCGATGACCGCACAATTGCAGGCTGAGCTCGAACGCCTCACCAATCTGCGCGCCGTGAACGACCACGTACGCCCCGAGGAAATCGAGCTAACACAGGCTCAACTCGCCGAGCTCACCACCACCCTCGCCCAAGCCCGACTCCGCCTAGACGCCGTCCGCCTCATCTGGAAAGGCGATCCGGCGGCGATTCGGGGGTGAATTTAACCTTCCTCCTTCCGCCTTTTGCCTTTTCAATCTCCCAAACCATGTTGCTTCATCAGAAACTTATTCATCCCGAGATCAACGGCATCATCGGGGCGGCCGGTCATCACTCCAAGATTCTCATTGCCGACGGCAATTACCCGGCATCGTCCACGTTAGGGCCGAATGCCGAACTCGTCTCGCTCAACCTCATGCCCGGCGTGGTGACCTGCGCCCAAGTAATGGAAGCCCTGCTCAGTGCCGTACCAATCGAGGCTGCCAATACGATGGGTATTCCCGAGGATGATCCTTACGCGAAGTTCGGACCGCCACCGGTCTGGGCCGAGTACGAGAAACTCATCGACGAAGCCGGCTTAGACGTGAATTTTGAACCAATCCCAAAGTGGGATTTCTACGAAGCTGTGCGCAGCCCCGATCTCGTACTCACTATCCAGACCGCCGACCAGGCGCTTTGGGCCAACCTCCTGCTCACTGTGGGCGTACGCACGCCCAATCAATAAACAATCATGAAACAACTTCTCCTAAGTCTATCGGCTCTTTGGGCCGTAGTGTTACCCGCGGCCGACCGACCGAACATTCTGCTGCTGACGGTCGACGACATGAGCTGCGATTCCGTCGGCGTGTACGGTTGCAAACTGCCCGGCACCACGCCGCACATGGACCGGCTCGCCGCGCAGTCGCTGCGCTTTGCCCACGCGCACACCACCGTGGGCAACTGCATGCCCTGCCGCAACGTAATGTTTTCCGGCCTTCACTCGCACAACAACAAGGTGGAGGGATTTTATCAGGTGAGAAACCCCGGCTGGCCGCACCTCGTGGACCTCATGAAGGCCGGTGGCTACTTCACCGGCATCCGCGGCAAGGTGAGTCATTCCTCGCCCTACCAACCGTTTGCGTGGGATGCCATTCTGGACGCGCTGCCCGACGGCACCAAGGCGCACATTAAGGACGTGCGATCCTATGGCGCCGCCACCACCGCGGGCATCGCACAGGCCAAGGCAGCGAAGAAACCGTTTTGTCTGGTGGTCAACATTTCCGATCCGCACAAGCCGTTCTGGAAAGGCCCGAATGACCCCCATAAACCTTCCCGCATTTACACGGCCGACGAGGTGCC
>DPAW01000369.1:0-463 GCA_003517285.1 Verrucomicrobiales bacterium | reverse complement strand
AGTGCGCGAAGAACTGGCACTGTATTACACCAGCGTGCGCCGCGCCGACGATGCTGTGGGCGCCGTACTTAAAGCGCTCGAAACCAGCGGCGAGGCGGACAACACCGTGGTGATGTTTATGTCGGACCACGGCATGCCGCTGCCCTTTGCCAAAACACAACTGTATCATCACAGCACCCGCACACCGTGGATGGTGCGCTGGCCCGGCGTCACCCGACCCGGCAGCGTGGACAAACAGCACATGATTTCCGTGGTCGATTTCTTGCCCACCGTGTTAGACATCACCGGCATCAAACACCCCAAGCGCCTCGATGGCCGCTCCTATCTTCCGCTGCTCAAGGGCAACACACAATCCGGCCGCGAGCATGTAATCAAGGAGTACAACGAAAACTCCGGCCGCTCACGCGATCCCATGCGCGCCATTCAAACCAAGCGTTTTCTGTACCTCTTCAACCCGTGGTCC
>DPAW01000165.1 GCA_003517285.1 Verrucomicrobiales bacterium | reverse complement strand
TGGATACCGGTGATCGCGAAGTGATCGAGCCGGAGCCGGTGAGTCTTACCGAGGTGATGATCCGGATCGTGGGTGCGCTGATGATCGTGATGGCGATTCTGCTCGGAGGCGCTTGGTGGTTTCGCAAGAGCCGGTTGTTCGGCTTGGTGCCCGCGCAGTCCTCGCACTTGAATGTGATTGAAACCCGATCGCTGGGATCGCGTCACGCATTGCACGTGGTGGAGTACGGTTCCAAACGTTTTCTGATAGCCGATTCGCCCGCGGGCACAAACTTCCTTACCGATCTGGAGAAACTGGAGGAGCAAGTCACTGAGGAGTTGGACGAGGCGGCGGAGAAAATTTCCCCCGGCAGTTTTGCCGGCAAACTTAAAACCCTGCTGGAGCGTAAGTGATGAACACCACGACGAACACAAAACAAATGGTGGTTGATCGTCCGCGTTCCCGTTGGGGTTGGCTTTTGGCGTTGGTGTTGCTGTTCTCGGCTAACGGGCTCTTTGCCCAAGCGGCCGGCGGCAACACTAATGGCTTTAACCTAAACATCGGCATGAACATGCCAGAGGAACCGCAGCGCATTGATACGGCCATTCGTTTACTGTTTATCATCACGCTGCTGACGGTGGCGCCGTCGCTGGTGATGTTGATGACCTGTTTTACACGGATCATCATTGTATTTTCCTTTCTGCGCAACGCGCTCTCACTGCAGGGCGTGCCGGCCAACCAGATCATGGTAGGCTTCGCGTTGTTTATGACATTCTTTATCATGCAGCCGGTGTATCAGCGCATCGATGCCGATGCCATTAAGCCCTACTCCGCCGGCGCCATTACAGGGACGGAGGCGTTGGATAATGCGAAAGGGCACGCGAAAGATTTTATGCTGCGCCAGGCGCGCCCGAAGGATGTGGAGTTTTTTGTGGGCCTAGCCAAGATGGGCCCCACCAAAGTGGAGGATCTGCCAATGAGCGTGGTGGTGCCGGGCTTTATCCTAAGCGAACTGCGCACGGGATTTCAGATGGGGTTTCTGTTGTTTATCCCATTTATTTTGATCGATTTTGTTGTGGCGATTGTGCTGATGAGCTTGGGACTGTTGTTCCTGCCGCCGGTTACGATTTCCATGCCGTTGAAGATTTTGCTCTTTGTCCTCGTGGACGGTTGGACGCTGGTCGTTCAGTCCCTCGCCATGAGCTTCAGGGCATGACGAGAGAAAGGTAAAACGATGAGTCCTGATTATGTTGTTGAATTAATGAAAGGTCTGATGGCGCACATCATGATGTTGGCCACGCCGTTGCTGCTCATGGGCATGACGGTGGGCCTGATGGTGAGCCTTTTCCAGGCGGTAACCTCGCTGCAGGAGCAAACCCTCACCTTCGTGCCCAAGGCGTTAGCGGTGAGTGCGCTGCTGTTTTTCATCATGCCGTGGATGGTGCGTACGCTGATGGATTACACAAAGGGTATCTTTGAGAAAATTCCCTCGATGGTGATGTAGTCATAAGAAAGGCCGCATGGAGGTATTGTTTTTAACTTGGTTTCTGGTGTTCGTCCGCGCGGGCGCGATGCTGGCGGTGTTCCCGATTTTTTCTGCGGCCGCCATGCCAATTCGATTGCGGCTGGCTGTCGCCGGGTTTTTGGCGTTACTGACCATGCCCGGCGTGGCGCTGCCGCCGGATGTGTCTTCCGGAGATATGATTGGCACGGTGGGGTTGGTGGCACAGGAGGTGTGCTACGGATTACTGTTGGGCGGGGTGGTGCGGTTGGTGCTTTTTTCCGTCGGTTTGGCCGGTCATTACATCGGTACAGAATTGGGTTTGCAACTTTCTAGTTTGATTGCCCCGGGCGAAACCACCCCTTCTTCGACGCCCTCGGTGATTCTCCAAATGATGACTGTGATGTTGTTGTTTTCACTGGATATCCATTTCGAGTTGTTAATGGGCTTTCAGCAATCCTATGGCGCGCTGCCGATAGGTGGCGGCACGTTGAGCAATGCGCTGTTTGATCATGTCACGATGCTGTGCGGTCGCACATTTGTGGTGGCGGTGCGGATCGCGGCGCCGATTATTGCGGTGGGGATTGTGATCAATCTGCTGATGATGGTGCTGGCGCGGGCCGTGCCAACGATGAATGTGTTTGTGGAAAGCTTTTCGGTTCGGATTCTGGTGGGCGTGTTTTTGTTTGGGTTCACGATGTCGTTGGCGGCGCGTGAGATTTCCAATTATCTTAGGCAATTGCCGAATGATTTTGTGATGGTCACCAAATTGTTGGGAGGAGGCGCGTAGTATGGCGGAGAGTGAATCTGGCCAAGAAAAGACGGAAATGCCGACTCCGAAGAAGCTCCAAGAGCTCATGGAGTCCGGCCAATTCGCGCGTAGTCAGGAGGTGCAAACACTGGTGCTGCTGTTGGCCGCGCTTCTGATTCTCACGGTGATGGCCCCCAAAATGGTCGAGACTTTCCGGGTTTATATGATCGGCACCTTCCAGCGTCTGGGTACGATGCAGATGAATTATGAGGCTTTCCAAGGGCATTTCGGGCATTTCATGGTGACGGCCGGCACCTTAATCCTGCCTGTTATGGCCGCCGGTGTGTTGGGCGGCTTGATTGGCTCCGGAACCCAAAGCCAGTTCCGACCTTCGCCCAAGGCTATTGAGCCAAAGTTCAGCAAGCTCAATCCTTTCAGTGGATTCAAACGCATCTTCAGCAGCCAATCCCTCGCCAAGCTGGTGGTGAGCCTGATGAAGTTTGTGGTGATCTTTGGGTTTACGTATCCGGTGCTGAAGCAGGTATTGAATGATCCTGTATTTTATACCGCAACTGACTTGATGCATTTGATGGCGTTCATGGGGCAAACCGCGCAGGACGTGGCCTTGCGGGTGATTGCCGGAATGGTGGTGATTGCGGCGGTCGATTACGCATATCAGCAATGGAAGAATGAAGAAGACAGCAAGATGACTAAGCAGGAGGTAAAGGACGAGCACAAACAGGTGGATGGTAACCAACAGGTGAAGGGCGAACAGCGCCGACGTCGCCGGCAAATGCTGATGGAAACACTGAACACCGAGGTGCCGCAGGCGGATGTGATCGTCACCAATCCTACGCATTTGGCGATTGCCCTGAAGTACGATCGCGAAGCCATGGGCGCGCCGCGGGTGGTGGCCAAAGGGGCCCGTTATAACGCCCTGCGCATTCGGGAAATCGCGCGGAAACACGAGGTGCCGATGGTGGAAAACAAGCCGGTGGCGCGGTTGCTTTTCAAGAACTGCAAGGTCGGTCAGGAGATTATTCCGGATTTGTACGCGGCGGTGGCCGAAATCCTCGCGTACGTCTACCGTACGCATCGGTACAAATATTACACACGCGGCCAAAAGGTGATGTCATGAGGCAATTTTTAGCCAAAAAAACGGTAAAAACAGCCTTATCTGAGCAGTCACTGGCATTGGATGTGCTCTGTTTTAGGCATCCAGCAAGGATGCGTATGGATCTTCAAACCATGGTCATGGAAACGTCATTGGGCTCCCGCTCGAAGGGAGGGAGGGCACGCGCATGAGTACGCCGGCCGCTCAACCTGCATCGCGTTGGTCCGAGATTGGTCTCGTGGCTTTCGTGTTTGGCGTGTTGATGTGCATGATTTTGCCGATGCGGCCATGGATGCTGGACATGATGCTCGCGATGAGCATTTCGTCGGGTTTGCTGGTGATGCTAGTCATCATTTACATCCGCGATCCCTCGGAGTTTACAAGTTTTCCCACGCTGCTACTGATTGTCACGCTTTTTAGATTGGGCCTGAATATTGCCACCACCCGTTTGATTCTTGGGGAGGCGCAGGCGGGCCAGATCATTCAAAAATTCGGTGAAGTGGTGGTGCAGAATAATTATGTGGTGGGCTTTGTGGTCTTCATCATTCTTACGGTCATCAACTTTGTGGTCATCACCAAGGGCGCTGGCCGTATTGCTGAAGTGGCGGCCCGCTTTACCTTGGATGCCATGCCCGGCAAACAGATGGCTATTGATGCCGAGTTGAATGCTGGATTAATCAAGGAGGATCAGGCGCGTAAACGCCGGGATGACCTTTCCAAGGAAGCGGATTTCTACGGTTCTATGGATGGTGCCAGCAAGTTTGTACGCGGTGATGCGATCGCGGGTATAATAATCACGTTGGTGAATATCATTGGTGGTATTGGTATCGGCGTGTTGCAGCGCAACATGGAGGTGACGCAGGCGCTGCAGACCTATACCATCCTGAGTATTGGTGATGGCTTGGTTTCGCAAATCCCGGCTTTGGTGATCTCCACCGCAGCGGGTATTTTGGTGACACGTTCCGCGGAGAAAGAAAGTCTCGGCGCCACCCTCACGCAGCAACTTTTTCTGCAACCGAATGTGTTAAAGGTATTGTCTATTTCCATGTTGATGCTGTCGGTGTTCTCGCTGATAACGAGCATTCTTCCCTGGTTTCCGTTCCTGTGCATGGGCGTTTTGTTCGGTTTCATGTACCGACACTTTGAATCCCGCGGTCTGTTGGTCGAACGCCCCGTGGGGCCCGACCTTGACGGTGGCGGGTCGACTGAAGGCGGTGCCGATGGCGATGGGGATGGTCCCGAGGATGGCCGACCTGGCGGTCCAGAGAAAATGGAGGAACTTCTGAACCTTGATACCCTGCAAATTGAGCTGGGCTACGGCCTGTTGTCTCTGGCGGATCCCAAGAAGGGCGGGGATTTGCTCGAACGCGTGACCGGTGTGCGCCGGACGTTTGTGCAGGAAATGGGATTCATTATTCCGGCGGTGCGTTTGCGCGACAACCTCGAGCTTCAGCCAAACGAATACCGGTTTATTTTTCGTGGCCAATTGATTGCTACGGGGGAAGTGATGCCCGGCTATTGGCTGGCGATGAATACCAATAATAGTACGGAGGTGTTGCCCGGCGTGCAGACGACAGAGCCGGTGTTCGGCCTGCCGGCCACGTGGATCACCGATGTGGAACGCAAGAACGCGGAGCTGGCCGGCTACACGGTGGTGGACGCCGCCTCAGTGATGGTCACGCACTTTGGCGAGACGATCAAACGAACCTGCTACCAGATCCTCAGTCGTCAGGATGTTCAGGTGTTACTGGATAATCTCAAGGATCAAAACCCCGCGCTCGTCAACGAACTCGTGCCCAATTTGCTCTCGGTGGGACAGGTGCAGCGGGTGCTACAAAATCTACTGGCCGAAGGCGTTTCCATTCGCAACCTCGTAGGAATCCTAGAGCGCGTGGCCGATTATGCGGCGGCGACCAAGAACCCTGATGAGCTTAGCGAACAGGCCCGTAAAGCGATTGGTTCGCAGGTGGTCAAAGGGTATCAGGACGAAAACGGAAACCTGCCGGCCATTACGCTCGACCCGTGGCTGGAGGAAGAACTAGTGAAAGGCATCCGACCTTCACAGACGGAGACCGTGCTGTTGATCGACCCGAAGATTGCCGAGCACCTATCCCATCACCTGAACCAATTCATCCAACCCATGATCGCCGAGGGCCGGGCGCCGGTGGTGGTCTGTTCGTCCATGATTCGTGCTGGACTGCGCCGGTTCTTTGCGGCGAAGTTCCCCGAGTTGGCGTTCCTCAGCTACGAAGAGTTGCCGCCCAAGATCGAGATCGTGCCTACCGGCGCGGTGCCGTCCCTGCAATAGGGACGCACGGAGCCGCCGGTTTTTGGCCCGCCGCGCATGAACACCATCAAGATCATTGCCGATACCGCGCAGGAAGCCTTGGAACAGGTGCAGGCAAAGGTCGGACCCGATGCGGTGATCCTCAATGTGCGCCCTGTGCATGCCGATGGCGTCAAGCGGTTGTGGTCCAAAGCCCGAGTGGAAGTGCTCGCCACGGCCCCCGAGCCGTCGTCGGCTCAGGAAAATGTTCTCCAGCTTTTAACCGCCAAAGTGCATCAACTCGAAGGCGCCCTACAGGGGTCGGATTCCTCCGAACCGCTCCCGCCCAATGTCATCCAGATGATGCAAAACGTGGGCGGCCCGCAGACCGCTCCAGCGGCGCCTGCCTCTGTGCAGGTGTTGTTGGAAATGGGGTTGCTGCCCCAACACGCCGATATGTTGGCCGGACAATTGCAGAAGCATCTGGGCGGCACGCGGCCGCGAAATTTGATCGAGGAAATGGAGCTGGCCCGCGAAGTTTTGGTGGAGCAATGGCACCGTTTTGCCACACGGGCCGAACAGCCCGGCTTGCCGGCCCGTGTGTTGGTGGGCGCGCCCGGCGTCGGCAAGACCACGGCGCTATGTAAATGGGTTACGCAGGAAACATTTCTGGGCCAGCGTCCAGCGCGTTTGTGGCGCTTGGATGGTGCCCTGCCCAACACGGCGGAGTTTTTAAGCTTGCACGGCGAAATGATGCAGGTGCCCGTGGAGCGGGTATGGACTGATTCGCTGGATGTGCCGGAAGAT
>DPAW01000356.1 GCA_003517285.1 Verrucomicrobiales bacterium | reverse complement strand
TTCAGAAAGCCATCGAGTCCCTTGCCGCCGTGTTGGGCGCCTTCAATACTGCTGTGGTAGATAGGTTTAGCCATAATATCCAAAGGGGTTTGGGTGGCGGGAAAATAGCGGGGAACGCCGTGGATGGCAACCCGTTTTGGTGAAAATTGGGGAGGAAAAAGCGCAATTAGCGCTGTTTTTGCCGGGCTTTGAGCAATTCTTTTTCGGCTTCGGCGGCCTTAATTTTGATCCACGAATGCCAGCCTTTTTCCAGTAACGCCGTGCCGCCTTGCCAGTTGCGGTTGATGGCCTGCTCGAAGGCTGCTTCCAGGCGCCCATTGCCGCGGCCGCGGGCGCTGAGCACGGCGCGGTCGTTGACCACGGCTCCGAGAAACTTCATCGCCTGGGGATGGGTTTTCATGAAGAAATCAAAGACCGACCAGCCGATATCGTAGCCCATGCCGATGTTGCCATCGAACATCTTATCCCAATGCTCATATTCGTGGGAGAGCAGATAGGTCTTCAGATTGGGCAGGTCGCCGTTTTGGCGCATGCGGTTTAGTCGCACCCAGCGGGCGTGCTGGTCATTGCGCAGTCCATCGGCCTTTTGCATCCAAGCGGGGGCTTCGCCCAACCAGTCGGCACTACCCTCAATCATCCAGAAAGGCAGTTCGCCAAACATATCGTCCATGATGGCGTGACACCCTTCATGGAGCAGGGTGGGCACCAAACGCCAACTCATGATGGGTTTCTGCCTCCAAGTGACTATCTCCTTCGTGGCGGGGCTGAAAAAGCCAAGTAGATTGGGGCTGATTTCCTTGCGGTATTTTTTCAACGAATACTCCTCGTAATCCTCGTACTTGCCAAAGATACGAAAGCGCACGCGGAAGTCGCGTTCCACATTGCGTTGGAAAACGGTTTGATGCGAGCGCACAAGATTGGCCAAGCCGAAGTTCACGGTGTAAATCATGGCTGGGGTTAGTTCATAATCATGCACGGCAAATTCCGCGTAGCCCAAGGCAAAGCCGGGCGCGCGTTTAGGATCCCATCGCTGGGTTTTCGGGAAGGCATAGCCTTGGGAGCGCCCACCAAAAATACTGGTTTGAAAATCTTCACCGCGAAGCATGGCACGGGTGATATCGAGAGCAGAACCCGAGACAGGAAGCAGCCATCCGCTCAAGAGAAACAGCCAAAAAATGTTTTTGGGGGAAATCACAAATCGCCTTGCGCTCTACGACAACCTGCACCCGATTGGCTTGCCTGTAAAGGCTCGATCATTCTCAAACGATTGTCACCGAGGCATTAGCCGGGCACACTGCGGCGGGATGGAAACGTTTTACGATACCCACGCGCACCTGACTTTTCCGGATTTTTCGGATGAAATTTCCGCGCTCTTGGAGCGTGCGCAAGCCGCCGGCATTACGCGGGTGATTACCATTGGCACAGACTTGGTCAGCAGTCGCGAAGCAGTAGCTTTGGCCGAGGAGCATGAGGAGGTATATGCGGTGGTGGGATGGCATCCCAACGATTTGGAGCCGGCTCCGGATGATGTGCGGCCGAATCTGCGGTCTCTCTGTGAACACCCGAAAGTTGTGGCGGTTGGGGAAACGGGGATAGACCATTATCGCCTGCCCAGTAGTCAGGGCGGCTCAGCCGAGGACGACACCCGCTGGAAGGCAAAGCAGGAAACGGTCTTTCGCCAGCAATTGGAATTGGCCGAGGAATTCCAACTGAACGTGGTTATCCACCAGCGCGTGGCGTTGGAGGCGACGCTGGCAATCTTCGCGGACTTTGCCGCGCGCGTGCGGGGTCAGTTTCATTGTTTCGTAGACGATGCAGCCAGCATGCGGAGGGTGATCGATATGGGATCTCTGGTTAGTTTCACCGGGATTTCCACGTTCAAAAACGCGCAGGAAGTGCGCGATACCTTAGCAGCTACGCCATTGGATAAACTCATGCTGGAGACCGACAGCCCGTTCCTTGCCCCCATGCCTTATCGCGGCAAGCGCTGTGAGCCGGCGTTTACGCGGCACACCGCCGAGCGCGTGGCGGAAGTAAAAGGTGTGAGTTTGGCGGAGCTCAGTGCGGCGACTTGCGCGACCGCACATGATTTCTTCCCCCGACTGCGTTAGCGCAACCAAGCCGCCAATTGGGTGTGCCGCAGGGCAAAACTCAGGCCGTACATCAGGCCGAGCGCGAGAAACGGCGCGAGATCCACTTTGCCCACCACTAACGGCAAACGCGACAGCGGCGCTAGTAATCGCTTCCCCGAGGCATCGATATTTTTCCAGAAATTCTGTTCGCCGAAATACACAAAGGAATTCAGCAAATACAGAATCAGCACGCCCATGGCGAGATACACGGCCGCCCGCAGATCCAGCACCACCATGGCCGGTAGGTGTTGGGCGAAGGTGGCCGTTTCACTGCGTACATCTACCTGGTTCATCCATTCCGACTCAAGTAGGTGAAGGCCAGCGGACAACAGGATGGCGCCCAGCCAGAGGATCATGACCGGTAAGCCGCCCAGCCAGCCGAACTGGGCGCGAAGGAAGGAGCGCCACATTTTTGCCGTGTCCGCTTCGGGTTTGATAGTCGCGAGCAGAGCCCAGCAAAAATACAATGCCCCCAGCCAGCGCATAAAGCCCAGTACGGAGTAGGCCAAGGCTCGCGGGAAAAAGTCGCTTCGGAAATGCGGCGATTCATGGAGCAGAGGAAGAGACGGGATCCAGTCCAAGCCGGGGCCGAATTGATGATAGAAAACGGCCCGCAACACGAGCAACCCTATCAATGCCAGCAGGTACACCCACGAGTGTTTAAAGATCGTGCCCTGCCGCGGCACCGGTCCGGCGATATGATTGGCCGGTTTGGGGCGGGGCATCGTGCCTGCGCGCCAGAGAACCCAGAACAGCAGGCCGATGAGGTTTAGGATGCCGTGCAGCCAATCCATCCGCAACGGATGGACTACATCATTTTCAGCAGCGTGTCAGCCATTTCTGAGGGGGTTTCGGCCACGCCGATACCCGCTTTGCGGAAGGCTGCCTTCTTGGCCTCGGCGGTGCCTTTGCCGCCGCTGACGATTGCGCCGGCATGGCCCATGCGGCGGCCGGGAGGCGCCGTGGCGCCGGCGATAAACCCGGCGATGGGTTTGGAGCAGTTGTCTTTGGCCCAAGCGGCGGCTTCTTCTTCAGCGGTGCCACCGATTTCGCCGATCATGATGATGCCTTCGGTTTCCGGATCGTCATTGAACATCTTGAGCACGTCCAGATGGGTCATGCCCGGCACGGGATCGCCACCGATGCCGACGCAGGTGGATTGGCCGACGCCTGCGCTGGTGAGTTGCCAAACCGCTTCGTAGGTAAGCGTGCCGCTACGGGAGACGACACCGATATTGCCTTTCTTGTGAATGTATCCGGGCGCAATGCCGATGCGGCAGCCACCGTGGGATTGATCGCCTTCGCCGGGGGTCACGATGCCGGGACAGTTGGGGCCGATTAGCTTGGTGTCACTGGCGTCCAAGACCTTTTTTACGCTCAACATGTCTCGTACCGGAATACCCTCGGTAATGGCTACGACCAGTTCGAGGCCGGCATCAATGCCTTCGAGGATGGCGTCGGCGGCGAACGGTGGCGGTACGAAGATGGCACTCGCGGTGGCACCGGTCTTGGCGACGGCCTCGGTCACGCTGTCGTAAATTGGCACGGTGTCGGCAAAGGTTTGTCCGCCTTTGCCGGGGGTGACGCCGGCAACGAGTTGCGAGCCGTAATCGAGGCTCAGCTGGGCGTGCCGGCCGCCGAAGCCGCCGGTGATGCCTTGAACGAGAAACTTGGTTTCAGGAGTAACAAGAATGGACATGGTAAGAAATTATTTGGCGGCTTCGACGGATTTCTGTGCGGCCTCAGCCAGGCTGCTGGCAGTGATGAGGGCGAGCCCGGATTTGGCCAGCGTTTGCCGGCCGGCTTCGACGTTGTTGCCTTCGAGGCGCACCACGAGCGGGAGCTTAAGGTCGGTTTCCTTGGCGGCTGCCACCACGCCTTCGGCGATGGTGTTGCAGTTCATGATGCCACCGAAAATGTTGATGAGAATGGCCTTGACCGATGGATCGCTCAGGATGATTTCAAATGCGGCCTTCACCTGCTCCTGCGTGGCTCCACCGCCGACATCGAGAAAGTTGGCCGGATCGCCGCCGTAGTGTTTGATGGCATCCATGGTGGACATCGCTAGGCCGGCGCCATTGACGAGGCAGGCGATGTTGCCGTCGAGCTTGATGTAGTTCAGGTCGAACTTGCCGGCTTCAACCTCCAGCGGATCCTCCTCGGTGAGGTCGCGCATCTCAGTGATGTCCGCGTGGCGGAACATGGCGTTGGAATCGATGGACATCTTGGCGTCCAGCGCCACCACGGCCTCGGTGCCGTCTTCATTTTCAATGAGCGCCAGCGGGTTGACTTCCACCATGGAAGCATCACAACCAGCCCAGGTGGCGTAGAGGCCCTGCAACAATCGGCCGCATTGGCCAATGAGCTTGCCGCGCAGGCCGAGGGCGATGGCGATCTTGCGGCCCTGATAAGCCTGCAGCCCGAGGTCGGGGTCCACGGTTTCTTTGATGATCTTTTCGGGGGTGGCTTCGGCCACTTCTTCGATATCCATGCCGCCTTCGGAGCTGGCCATGATGATCGGCTTGCCCAGCGCGCGGTCGAGCAGCACGGCGCAGTAAAATTCGCTCTTAATTTCCTGGCAGGAGGTGATGAGCAGGCGGTTGACCTGCTTGCCTTCCTCGCCGGTTTGCTTGGTGACGAGTACATTGCCGAACATCGCCTCCGCTTTGGCGGTGGCATCCTCCACGCTGTCGGCCAAATGCACGCCGCCTTGGAAGCCGTCCTTAAACGTGCCTTTGCCGCGGCCGCCGGCGTGGATTTGGCTTTTCACCACCACGCGTTGATGGCCTTCGCCAAACAGTTTTTCGATTGCCGCCTTGGCTTCCTCAACCGAGGTGGCCGGTTCGCCGGCGGGGACGGGCACGCCGTGGCGCCGCATAAGTTCCTTGGCCTGATATTCGTGCAGATTCATGGATAAAAAATCGGAGCCCCTGTCTTGCGGCAAGGGCTCCGGTCGTTCAAGAAATTTGTGCGCTTTTTATCGCCTGCCGCTAACGGTCACCGAGCGGCACCCACGGTTTGCCTTCGTCGCCGGCGTACTGGGCGCGCGGCCGGATGAGGCGGTTGCCGTCCAGATGCTCGATCATGTGGGCGGTCCAACCGGCCGTCCGCGCGATGGCGAAGATGGGCGTGAACAGGTCAGTGGGGATATCCAGCGAGTAGTAGACGGTGGCCGAGTAGAAATCGACGTTGGCGTTGAGGTTCTTCTTTTCCAGCATCAACTCAGCGATGCGTTCGCTCAT
>DPAW01000344.1:3708-12102 GCA_003517285.1 Verrucomicrobiales bacterium | reverse complement strand
AATCACTTTTCAGTGCAAGAATCGCAGTATCAACTAACTTCGGCTCATGATGGTGTTGGCTTGGTTTCCCGGCGACTCGGTGCTGCTGCTGGCAACAGCCCTGCTTGCTGGAGGCCTCGCACTGGGGCATCGGGCCGGTGGCTTGCGGCTGGCGCTCCTTTGCTCGGCCGGCTTGCTGTCCGCGGGTGCCGCACCGTGGTTGCGCCATGCCATGCCGGATTTTCTCCTGCCCGACCATCCACTCAGCCGGCTAATGGGGGCCGACTTTGCCTGGGCCTTCGCGCTAGCGCTCCTTTTCTTGGGCTTGGTCGGTCAATTGTTGCACGAACCGTTGGCAACGAAACTGCATGCTCATTGGCCTGCGGATCGGCAGGAAGCCTGGCAGCGGTTGAACCATCGCCTCGGCCTAGTGCTGGGCGGGGGCCTAAGTATCTGTGCCAGCTGGATGATCTTGACCCTGACTTTGCCGTTGGGCTTTTTGGCCAACCAAATTCCCGCGGCGCAACCGCAGCAGGATCCTTTCAGCCAGCGCTGGGCCGCGCGGCTGTATCGCGACGGCGCTGCACTAGGGCTCACGCCTGTGGCCCGTTGGCTGGACCCAGTTCCGTCCGATTTTTACACCGCCGCCGAGGTTGCCGGTTTGGTTTATCAAAACTGCAGCACAAACAACCTGATGCACATTCGCCAATTCCGATCGCGCCTGTTGGGTTATCCCGGTTTGGTGGATAGCGCTCACCATCCGCGCGTCGCCCAACTGGCTCATGTGTGGACGACTAACACATTTTTCATGGGGCTTCACCACCGCACCAATCTCCATCAACTGCTGGTCAATCCTCAGCTTAAGGCGGCCTGGACCGATCCGGATTTGAGCGCGCAAATCGCGCAGGTGGATTTACTGGATCTCAGAAACTACCTGCAAACCGGTCAATCCGCGCAGTACGCCCCACACACCTTGGCTCTCCAAGGCCGGGCGCCGTTGCTGGGCAGTTGGCGGCTAGATGCTTCCCAGACATTGGCGCAGTTTAAATCTCGTTATCCCAAAATGAACGCCGCAGAACGCACGGCGCTCGAGCATTATTTTCAGGAGCTGGCGGCCGACTTGGCCCTAAGTTTTTCCGATGGCACCTGTTATTTGGAAGGCCGCACATTTCCCGAACGCGCCCTCGGACAAACAGCTACCGCACAGCGCGAGAATGTGTCGCCCCGCGACTTCCTGCCGGTCATTCCCGAATCCGCCAGCGGTCGCCAAATCCAACTTCTTGCTCAGGGCGCATGGGAGAAAAAGCCCGGCGGCAGCTTTAAGACACATTGGAAGTGGGGAATGGCGAACAGCCCGGTGTCGCTGCAAATGTTTCCAGACCGCCTGCTGCTCACGGTTGAATCATTGCGCGGGGAAAAATATGTGTTCCAGCGACCGCGCCTGTAGGCACCTTATTCGCTGAGCAAATCCAGCTGTTCTGTCAAGCAAGCCGAAAGCCCGTGCAATGCCGAAGCCGCCGGCAAATCAACAACGCTGTCGTTGGCTCGTTGAATGTAGCCTTCCACCACCTCGCGACAGGCCATTGGAATTTGGCGGGCCAATAGACCATCGCGAATGGTGTTCACCTGTTCACCTCCGTCCTTGAGCATCGAGAGCCACGCCTTGTGCTCGATTTCATCCGCGCGCTCCAGGGCGATCAACACCGGCAACGTTGCCTTTCCGGTAATAAGATCGGTGCGCAGCGATTTGCCCGCGCGAACCTCTTCGCCGAACACATCCAAGCAATCATCGTAAATTTGATAAGCCGTACCGAGTTGCTCGCCATAATTCCGCAGGGCCGAGTGCACTTGCGGCTCATTTGGCGCGGCAAACCGCGCGCCCAATTCGCAGGCCAATGAAAAAAGCTCGGCAGTTTTCATTCGCACCAATTCCAGATATTCCTCACGGCCCAGTTCGAAGTTACCTCGCTGCAAGGTTTGGCGAATTTCACCGGTGCAAACAATCTTGGCCGATTGACTTACCAAACGGCATACCTCAGTAGAAGGCAACGTAGCCGCTAGCCTCAACGCCTCGGCAAACAGGCAGTCCCCAGCCAGCACCGAAACCTTGTTGCCCCAGTTAGCGGCCAATGTCGGACGGTTTCGACGTACCTCAGCACCATCAACCACGTCGTCGTGGACTAAAGTGGCGAGGTGCACCATTTCAATGATTACCGCGATATCAACATGCTGCGGCTTGATCCCACCAGCCGCTCGCGCAGCCAAAGCCACAAGTGCCGGACGGAGCTGTTTGCCCCGACTTACCAACGCGTACTGCACAAAAGTGGCTATCTGGGGATCGAAGTTCTTTACCTCATCCTGCAGGCGATCAGATGCCTCATCCAAAAACGGCTGTATTGGATCGCAGAGCTCCGCCCAGTTTTTTGGGATGGCAGCTTTTTTAGTTTCAGCCAACATAAATGGAATTGTAATGAAAAATAAGTTAAACTCAAATCTTCGTTTGACCTAGCTGTAGTATTCGCCGGAATTCAGGCGAACGCAACGGCATCACAGAAAGTCGGCTTTGTTTAATCAGCGCAATCTCAGACAATTTCGCTTCAGCCTTGATCTGCTCCAAAGTCACAGGTTCGACCATAGCTTTGACAGGCTTTAGATCAACCACACTCCAGTCACCTTCCTTGGCCGTAGGATCAGGATATGCCTCACGTGTAACTTTGGCCACTCCCACGATGGCCTTTTCGCTAACGCTGTGGTAGAAAAAAACATGGTCACCTTTTTTCATGGCACGCAAATTATTACGCGCTTGATAATTCCGTACGCCATCCCAGTATGTGCCCTGATCCTTAACAAACTGTGACCACGGATATTTTTCCGGCTCCTGTTTCACCAGCCAATAGTTCATGCACGAGTAATGAATGGCGCAAAGGGATTCGTCACGAAAATCCTACTCACCACCCGCCATTCACACTAACATCCCGGCGTGCCGAACATCGCCGACAACCTGGCCGCCGTGCAGGAACGCATTGCCGCCGCCTGCGACCGCGCCGGCCGCGCGCCTGAGGATGTGCAACTGATCGCGGTGGGTAAAAAATTCCCGGCTCCGATCATCCGCGAAGCCGCCGAAGCCGGCCTCACGCTCTTCGGCGAAAATCGCGTGCAGGAAGCCAAGGCCAAGATTTCCGATTGCCCAGGTCATCTGCGCTGGCATTTCATCGGCAACCTTCAAACCAACAAATGCCGGGACGCCGTCGCCCTGTTTGATTTCCTGCACGCTGTGGATAGCCTACATCTGGCCGCCGAACTCAACAAACGCTGCGAACAGGCTGCCAAAGTCATGCCCATACTTCTGGAGGTTAATGTCTCTGGCGAAGCAAGCAAACACGGCTTCACCCCGGAAGCCGCAGTTGCCGCCATGGATCCCTTTTCCGATTTCCCCCAACTCGAACTCCACGGCCTGATGACCATGGCGCCCTTCTCCCGCCACCCCGAAAGTGCCCGGCCTTATTTTCAAAAACTGCGCGAACTCAAAAATGCCTGTGAAGATAAACTGGGCGCGCCCCTGCCAGAGCTATCCATGGGCATGAGCGGCGATTACGAAATCGCCATTGAGGAAGGCGCCACCTTGATCCGCCTCGGCACCACCCTCTTCGGCCCACGCGCAGCGGCCAATAAGGATTAAACTCCTGAGTCTCAGTATAGTTGAAAATACATCTCATTTTGGGAGTGATTTCAATTTAAGCACATGATACGTTCCACCCCTTTATGGACCTGACTCCAGATATGTTTACTGAAGAGATCGCGGCGGCGGTGAAGTCGTACGACAAGCATATCGTGTGTCTGGATAAAACGCCTGATGATTGCCAGGTGGCGCTGGAGAGTTTGTTGGTCAAGGCGATCCGCGCCTACGAAACGCGCGGCGAAGGCATGCGGCACGGGATTGCACTGGATAATCAGGTAACCATTATTCTAAGCCAGGTGGATGGCGGCCCGTTGCCGATGTGCGGCATTTATTTTAACCTCCATTCGCCCTACAAGAAGAAGCCGCAATCACCCGCGCCGGAGCCGGCCGAGCAATAAAATAAAAAGAGCCCCGAGGTTTTCCCCGGGGCCCTTCTCCACCCATCCGTACTATTCGGGGCGAACAGAGTCGCCCTCACGGATGTCCCCCTTGTTGATATCAGCCACCAGGAACGTTTCATCAGTTTGACTGGTGGTCACAATCTCTCCCACCTGCTGATTTCCCCGGTAGACAAAATAGCGTTGTTCGGCTGGCGGCATCTTGGCAACGAACATAAAGTCCACCACGCAAAATCCCAGCGACTGATCCACCAACATCACTTTGCCTTGTTGTGCGTAGGACACGGGCGTAGTGCCCGGCTTGGCTTGGCTGCCTTGGGCCGGCGGGGTAGTGACGTTTGTGTCACTGCCCGTAGTTGTCGAGTTTTCTTCCGACGGCTGTCCAATGCTCTTGATGCTTTTACATCCCACAAGGGGAATGCAGACACCAATAGCCAGCAATGTGTGGATGGCGAGTCTCCTTGGCATTCTCACCGCCGGTCAGATTACGCGCTAGAACTTTGGACACAACGTAGTATTGTTCACGTTCTCAATAATATTTGTGAACAAAAGTTCAGGAAAACCCGCACAAAGTTGGCCCGAAAAACGCCCTTTTTTACAAGTGTCCCTAAAAAAACCGTTTTCGTATTGACGGGTAAAGCCCTGTTTGCAATGGATAGTCTTTCCTATTTTTTGAGAATTTAAGATGCCACGCGGTAAAAAAGGTACACGTAAGCCAGCTCCTAAGAGTGGGGCCGCTATGAAATACGACGCCCACGCTTCGGCGCTGGATGATGCGTACGGTATGCTGGCTGAATTGCGCCGCGAACTTTCCGATACCCGCGAGGACAAAAATGATCGCGGGGAATTGCTCGATCTCTTCGCCACCTGCAAGGATTCCCAGCGCGCTTGGATTCTGCTCGAGGATTACTTCAACAAACTCAAGCTCAGCCGCAAGGATTTCCCCGGCGACGATTGGTGGAAGGATGTGGTGGCGGTCAAGGGCAAGAAACGGCTCGAAGCCTTGTCGATTGTGTTCCTGCGAACCGGCCGGCAAATGCCCTCGGAATTGTCCGAGCACGCGAACCTCAAGCGGTTCAATGAAATTGAAAAGGCCGAGAGAGAAAGGGCGGTGTTCACTGAACTGGAGAACTGGATGTTCCCACCCGCGCCGAATCACCTCGATGCCCCGCGCGCGTCCATTCGCGCCGTGGCCACTCCGATGCCTGAGCGTGCCGGCTGCAACCTGCATCGGCTGAAAATTGAATTCATCATCCGCCGCCCGCGCACCGGTGATCGCAAGAAATCACTATCGAACCTCGTGGACCTCACCGTGCGCGCCGCTCATGAGAAAGAATTATTCCCGCCAAACGACTGGGAATTCATTGAATGGGTGACTGAGAATTTCGCTGCCGATGCCGGCAAGGGTGATCTCTTCCTCTCCGGCCAACAGCTCCTGCAATGGCTCGCCCATTGGGGCGATGAATCCCGCCTGCAACCGGCGGTAAACAAAGCGCATCACCAATTCCTCGGCCAACTGGCGGAACTCACTGAAGCCAAAGGCCGCGACCAACGCCAGCTGACTCTACCCGATGGCCACAGGGTGCCGGTGCAGGACGCCGTGTTTTTCACCGGCCGGCCGACGCTGGTACTTTGGAACAACACCTTTTATTTCCTGCGCAACTGCCCACCGGCCAAGCAGTTGGCCAAATGGCTGGCCGATCCGGCAACCGCCGCGAAGACTAAACAGCCAGCAAAGGCTAAGAAAGCCGCGCCCGAGCTGACGACAGTGACCGCAGTGGCCACGGCCGAATCGGAGGATACGAATTCCAGCCTGCACCTACTGAAGATTGAGTTTTATGTCGGGTCCACCAGCGGCAACCGAAAGAAATCGCTCGCGCAATTGACCAAGCTGGTCGCGAAAGGTTCCACTGAAAAGAAACAGTTTGACGCGGCGGACTGGGAATTCATCGAGTGGGCCACCGACCAATTCGGCGAGGAAGCCGGCACGGGCGATTTATTTTTGTCCGGACCGCAACTCCTTCAGTGGCTCGCCCATTGGGGGGAGGAATCCCGTTTGTTCCCGGAGCTGGATGCACCGCAACATCGTTTTCTTGGGCAGCTCACCGAGCTGTCGCCCAGCCTGCGCAATGGCACAGCCGAGCTGGCCTTCACACATCAGCTCCTCCTCCCCGACGGCGCGGAGGCGCCCATGCAGGAGGCGGTGTTCTTTGCCGGCCGACCGACCTTGGTTCTCTGGAACAGCACATTTTATTTCCTGCGCAACAGCCCGCCAGCCAAGCTGCTCACCAAGTGGGTTGCCAATCCGCGCGCGCCCATCACCAAGCTGAGCACACGCTTTATCACCGAGCTGCGGCGGTCTCATCACAGCGAAGGGGTGGACTGGAGCAAGCTGTGCGATTCGTTGGAAGCGCATCCGCGGTTTGTGTTTGAACTGCACGGTGACCGGCTGGAACTACGTTTGCAGGCCAAGGCCAAGGACGCCAGCCAATGGGAATGGACCGGACACGAATGGAAGATCATTACCACCGGCCGCCGCAAAGCCAAGCGGCCGCAAGTGCTGGAGGATGATCGCCTGGATCCCGCGGTGAATTGGCTACGCCAGTTGGATTGGTTCACGCCGGAGCCCGGTTTATGGATTGGGGATGCGAACGAAAATTTTCTGCAAGTGCTCGCCAGCGTCTGGGATGATCGCCCGAAAGATGCGGAATTTCTGGGCAACGATTCCTTCCAGCGCCTGTTCCTCAAGCCCAAGCGCCTTAAGCCGAAGTTGGTGGTGAAAGGCAGCGGCATTGATTGGTTGTCCGTTTCGGCCGAGTGGGAAGAGGAAGGGCTGAAGCTGACCAAGAAGGATTTGGCAAGCCTCGCGCAGGCGACCGGCCGTTTTGTCAAACTGCCCAACAAAGGCTGGGTGCAACTGGACGAAAACGCAACGCAACAGGCGCAGGAAGCCATGGCCGACCTCGGCCTTAACGGCCTCGATCCGGGCACGCAGAAGATCGCCATGGAGCAGGCCGCGCACTTGGGCGAGGATTCGCTGGCGATGTTCGGTGACTCCAAGCAGGCGCAGAAACTGCGGTCGCGCATTGAGACCTTTGAGGGCATCCCAGCCAAGAGCATTCCGAACAACATTCAAGCCGAGTTGCGTCCATACCAGCAGCAGGGCTTTGATTTCCTGTGCCACCTCAAGAGCATGGGTCTGGGGGGCATTCTGGCCGACGACATGGGCTTGGGCAAAACCCTCCAGACACTCACCTATCTTTCCTGGCTCAAGAAGCAGAAGAAACGCGGCAAATCCAATCCGTCGTTGGTGATCTGCCCGGCATCGGTGATGCACAACTGGCGCCGGGAAGCCGCGAAGTTCACGCCCGACATGTCGGTGCTGGTACTAGAGAGCGGCGCGGCGCGGCATCGCTTGCGCAAGAAGATTCCCGATCACGATATTGTGGTCACCAACTACTCCCTGCTCCGCCGCGATCTGGAGGATTTGCAAACGTACAAGTTCAACGCCATCGTGCTAGACGAAGCGCAGTTCATTAAGAACCCCGGCGCGCAGGTGACGCAGTCGGTGAAGCAGCTAAAGTGCAAGATTCGGCTAGCCCTCACCGGCACCCCGCTGGAGAACCGGCTACTCGATCTTTGGAGCATTGTGGATTTCGTGCAGCCGGGCTATCTCGGCGACGAGAAACATTTCCATGAAATGTACGATCCCGGTGGCGGCGACAGCGAAGAGGCCGTGGCCAATCGCCGCATCGCGCGCAAGCGCTTGTCCTCGCGCCTGCGCCCCATCCTGTTGCGCCGCGTGAAAAAACAGGTGGCCAAGGATCTACCCGACCGCATCGAGCAACGGCACGATTGCGAACTGGGCAAGGACCAGCGCAAGCTCTACCTCGCCGAGTTACGTCGCAGCCGCGAGAAGGTCATGGAAACCATCCAGACCAAAGGCGTGGCTAAGAGCCGCATGCAGGTGCTCGCAGCGTTGACGCGCCTGCGCCAGATTTGCTGTCACCCCACACTGGTGGGCAGCGATCATGCCTCCGGCAAAACCGAGGCGTTGTTCGATCTGCTCGAGCCGCTGGTGGCGCAGGGCGAAAAGGTGCTCGTGTTCAGCCAATTTGTGCAGATGCTCAAGATTCTGGAAAAGGATTGCGGCACACGAGAGATTCCCACGCACATGCTCACCGGCGAAACCAAGGACCGGCAAGAAGTCGTCAATGCCTTCCAGGAATCCGAAGGAGCCGGCGTGTTCCTGCTCAGCCTCCGCGCGGCCGGCACGGGCCTGAACCTCACCACCGCCAGTTACGTGGTGCTCTACGATCCATGGTGGAACCCCGCCGT
>DPAW01000344.1:0-3331 GCA_003517285.1 Verrucomicrobiales bacterium | reverse complement strand
TACAAGCTTATTGCCCCCGGCACGGTTGAGGAGAAAATTTGGAACCTCCAACAGGACAAACGCCAAACTATCTCCGACGTGCTCGGCGAGGAAGGGTTTGCCAAGAGCCTCGACAAGACGGATTTGGAATTCCTGTTCAGCGAGGATTAAGCCGCGTCGGCGAAGGTAAAAATGGTTGTCCCGCAGGGACTCGAACCCCAACTAGAGGTACCAAAAACCCCTGTGCTACCATTACACCACGGGACAACCGTGAGGGACGTAAGGTAGCGAGAGCGGCTGCCCAAGCAAAGCGAAAATTACACCGTGACCTCCGCCGAAGCATTTCAGGAGACTCTCACCCGCACACCCTGCACCGCGCTGGCGCCCATGCAGGATGTCACCGATCTGCCATTCTGGAAGCTTATGACGCGCTACGGCGGACCGGACCTGTACTACACCGAGTATTTCCGAATCCGCGAAGGCTTCAAGCTGGAGCGGCCCATCCTCAAGTCCATCACGCACAACCCCACCGGCAAACCAGCCGTGGCCCAAATGATCGGCAACCACATTCCGTCATTGGTCGCCGCAGCGCAAGAACTCCAGCAGCATCCGGTCGCCGCCATCGATCTGAATCTCGGCTGCCCGGCGCCGGTGGTTTACAAGAAATGCGCCGGCGGCGGTCTTCTACGCGAACCCGACCGGGTGGATTCCATACTCGGAGCGCTGCGCGAGGTCATGCAAATTCCGTTCACCGTCAAGACCCGCATTGGTTTCGATGATCCCGGCGTGTTTGCCGAACTCCTCCCAATCTTCACGCGTCATCAAATCGATCTACTCACCGTGCACGGCCGCACCGTCCGCGAAGGCTACCGCAGCGGCGTGCATTACGATTACATCGCCCGCGCCGTCGACACCCTACCCTGCCCCGTGCTCGCCAATGGCAACGTCTATTCCGCCGCCAAAGCCGCCGAAGTCCTGACCGATACCCGCGCCGCCGGCCTAATGATCGGTCGCGGCGCCATCCGCAATCCTTGGCTCTTCCATCAAATCCGCCAGTCGCTGGCCGGAGAAACCCCGTTCATGCCCGTCGGCCATGATGTGTTGCAGTATCTGCGCGACCTGTTCGAAATCGTGCGCCCACCCAGCCTAAAGGACCGTGCCTATGTGCAGAAAATAAAAAAGTATTTCAACTACATCGCCATCGGCATCGAGCCCACCGGCGATTTCCTGCACCGCATCCGCCGCGTCACGACCGCCGACGAATTATTTACCGTGTGCGAAGAGTATCTGGATCACGACCGCCCCATGCCACTGGAGCCCTTCGATCTCGATTTGAAACCCCGCGACGTCCTGGCCGGCGAACATCGCTAACCCTCACAGCGAAACTCCGGCATGCGCAAGCCCGCCAACGAAGGCTGGGCGGCACCGCCGAACACGCCGACGGATACTGTCGGAGATCAATCCTCAATCCCACCAGAACCCCTCGGCGGTCACGCCGCATTGGCGCAACAATCGCCCGCCATCCCACCACACCGACAAACAGACCGCCCTAAACCTGATCCGCCGCCACCTTCTGGAGGGTTTCCTCCAATGTGGTTTTGCGATCGACCACGAGTTGCAAGCCGCTATCCCACAAAGTGCGCATGCCGTCCTGCACGGCGAGGGCCTGAATTTCACGCGAAGCTCGTTTCTGCATCACGGCTTCGCGCACCGGCTCGGTGCAGACAAGCAGCTCGTTGATGGATGTTCGTCCGCTGAACCCGGTATCGCCACAGGCTGAACAGCCTGCGCCACGATAAAAGCCCTGTTGATCAAGCATAGCCTGTAAGTAATCATCACCTTCGAATTGACGGAGTTGCTCGAGCGGGGCCGGTTCTGGTGTGTAGGGACCAGCGCAATGCATGCAGTTGGTGCGCAGCAAGCGTACGCCCAATACACCAATAATGGTGGAGGCTAGTAGGAATGGCTCGATATCCATATTGATCAGTCGCGCGAACGTTCCGGAGGTGGTATTCGCGTGCAGAGTGCTGATCACAAGGTGACCAGTCATTCCGGCGTTGATGGCAATCTCGGCAGTTTCCTCGTCGCGAATCTCACCCACCATAATGATCTCGGGATCCTGCCGCATCAGCGAGCGCAGAGCAGCCGGGTAAGTGTACCCACGGGCTGGGTTAAGCGAGGATTGATTTACCCAATCAAGATTTTGCTCTACAGGATCTTCCACAGACGAAATTGCCACGGCGTTGCCGTGCTTTTCCAGAAGATAGCCGATGGCTGCATAGATGGCCGTGGTTTTACCGGAACCAGTCGGGCCGGTGAGTAGCATCAACCCAGTGGGTTTGGCGGCTAGTTCCTTAAATCTTTCCAATGTCGCATCATCGAATCCGAGCTTAGAGATATCAAAGACCTTGGAGTTAGGGTTAAACACGCGGCAGACGATTTTCTCCCCAAAGACCGTTGGGAAAATTGAGACACGTAACTGAACGCCGCCAAATTCCTCTGGCGCGGCCTTACCATCCTGCGGTAAGCCGGTGGTATGACTCTCCAGATTAGCCATCACCTTGAAGCGGCCACAGATGTTAGGATGATGGTCCGATGGGATACCCACCAGCCATTGGAGCACACCATTGACGCGCACCCGCACGCCAACCATGTCTTCCCAAGGTTCAATGTGGATGTCGCTGGCGCCGCGATGCAATGAATCCTGGATGATGTAATTCACCATCGTCGGCACATCCACCTGCTCACTGGCGGCGGCTTGGGCTTCGAGATATTGCTCGGTTGAATTCATGAAGCGGGCAAACTGAAGCTATTGCAACTTCAATGCAGTGAGTTTATTGCCGCCATCACGCAATCCATCCTTGAGATACAGAACGCCGTTGGAATACACGGGGAAATTCCAGGTCAGTTGACTGGCCGCGTCGATGCGGCCGAGCTCAGTATAGGCCTTGGGAGTGGCCTTGAGCAGGGTCACCGCTCCGCGGGAGCCATGGACGAGCAGAGCGTCTCCGAGACCGATCACCGAAGCGTAATCATCATAGCCGCCTTTGCTCCAAACCAGTTCACCGGTTTTGTGATTGAGACATACAAAATCGGAATTCTTACCGCGCGAGGTGCCAAGACCGTAGAGGTAGCCATCCTTAAGCACGGGCGTGGTGATGTTAGTTTTCACATCCTTATTGCTCCAAACCGGCTCCGCAATCTGGCCGTCGCCGCTGTTCCGTATACGCACTTGAAAGGTGCCGACGGTATGGCTGGCCACGGTAACCGTGTCGCCTTGAAGAATCGGCGTCACAATATTGCGGGCGGCACCGGTTTTCACCGGCACACTCCAGAGTTCCTTGCCGTCAAC
>DPAW01000061.1 GCA_003517285.1 Verrucomicrobiales bacterium | reverse complement strand
ATAAAAACAATTAATAAATTTAAAGAATACGGTAAGGGTTTAGTTCGGGCAGTTCAGTGCGCCCCTTGGAGTTTGGCAACAAATTTGGGCTTATACAAAGGGGCCGGGCCCGAGATACAATTCATAGCGGAGGATGCTGATTGGTCAATTCGTTGGGATGGGGAAGGTATTCGGAGGGGGCTAGTATGTAAAAACTCACCTACATTTGATTTAGTGAAGTCCCCACACAACATCGCCCATAGAGTTGTTCATTTTGGGTCTCAATATAGATGGGAGTCGTGGGCTCCCTACATATCAAAAACTAACGCTAATGTTGTCTCATTTTTTCATGGAAAACCCTCAGATGGGCCAGAAGTTGAGAGACATATTGAGAATTTTATTCGGTATGAGCCGAAGGCTAAAAAAATTATCGTATCAAATACTCTAGTTCAAACTCGTCTAGTAAAATGGGGGATAAGCCAATCGAAGATCGTGAAGATTCCCATAGGTGTAGATGTTCATAAATACAGATCACAATGCAAATACGGTAGTGAAGACATACGGAAAAAGCTAGGAATCGGTCAGGACGTAACGCTGGTCGGGTCATTCCAGAAAGATGGGAACGGATGGGGTGAGGGTTTGAACCCAAAGCTTATAAAAGGGCCAGACATATTCCTTTCGGTAGTGGAGGGACTTTCTGCATATCGCGATATTCACGTCCTGCTAACGGGGCCGGCTCGAGGTTATGTCATCGAGGGCCTGAAAAAACTGAAAATACCATTTACTCATCGATATCCTAGTTCAGTGGACGCTCTTGCTAGGCTCTATAGAGCGTTAGATTTATATTTAATAACTTCAAGAGAAGAAGGCGGACCCAAAGGGCTTATTGAAAGTATGAGTGCCGGAGTTCCGGTTGTTTCGACTTATGTTGGGATGGCGCCAGACCTAATAAAAGATGGCATTAATGGGGCAATTACTGCGGTTGATGATATTGAGGGGCTCATAGAAAAATCAATGGAAACACTCTCGTTATCAAGTGACGCTAAAAAGAGAAGGAATGACCAGGCGTACCGACAAGTTTTACAATGTGATTGGAAAACGGTGGCACACGAACACTTAGAAAAAGTGTATATGCCAGTTATGAGGGAAATAAAAATCTCATAGGACACATAAATTGGACTATAGTTGGATTAGAAAAAAATCACTGAAAATCCGTCAACTGGAACCACAGATCTTAGCGGAATTTAACAAATTTAACAAAGTAAAGCCCAATAACGTCGCTTTATATTATGCTGGAGGATCCAAAGGAAGTATTGGTGGTGGTTTGGTTAAAGTGAACCGTTTGCAATCTGTTTTTAGTGAACATAAATATGGATTTAACATCGTTTATAACCTAAGCAATTGGTCCTTATTAAATGAAAGTGCTATCAACAGTTTAAGAAGTCAGAAAATACCGATAGTCCACAATCAAAACGGAACATTTTACCGTGCTTGGTACAAAGGAGATTGTGAGTGGGAAAATCAAAACATGGCAAAAACTTACCACGCCGCTAACTATGTCTTTTTCCAGAGTGAGTTTTGCCGCATGGCGGCTGCATACCATTTAGGAGAGCGGAAGGGGCCTAGTGAAGTTTTATATAATGCAGTTGATACGGATTTTTTTTTGCCACGAGAAACAAAGACGAAAAATAAGAGCCTCATTTTTTTGATAACGGGAAAAATAGATTCTTCGACCTGGCATCGAGTTCATTGTGCTTTAGAGGCCCTAAAACTTGCAGTAGCAGAAAAAAGAAAATTCAAAATCATTATAGCAGGATGGCTGAGTTCTCAGGCTAAACAATTCCTTGAGGAGACAATAAACGAATATAAGTTGTCAGAATATGTGAGCTATAGTGGGCCTTATAGCCAAGACGAAGCTCCAGCAATCTATAATCAAGCAGACGCATATATGATGTTAAAACATCAGGACCCTTGTCCCAATACGGTGATAGAGGCAATGTCATGCGGTTTACCAGTTTTATATTCCGATACTGGGGGGGTTGCAGAATTAGTGGGAGAGAGTGCGGGGGTGGGTCTTCACTGTGAAACAAGTTGGGAGGAAGCGCACACTCCGTCTCCTGAATGTATACTTACTGGCATGAAACATATAGAAGTGGGTTTGTCTAAGATGAGTAAAGAAGCTAGGCAAAGAGCATGCGAACGGTTCGGGATAGATTTGTGGATGGAGCGTCACCAGAATATATTTTCTAATTTGATTCAATCGAATGTCACCACCTAAAAAAAAAATCCTACTGTCGGTTGCAGGTTTTCTCTCTTTCTTTGTTAAGCTTGTACCATGGAAATTGAAAAAATGTTTATTAACTGCATTTCTCGTAATCGAAACTAGAGGCGATCCTCGTGGCGCATTAATAAAACTCCTTCAAATTGAAGATAACCTTTCCTGGATTATAAATGAACGCGCCATGCAATACGGCGAAAACATGCATCCTAAGCATCGGTTAACACAGTATCATAATTTCTTTATTGAGAATATACCTTCTAGAGCTTCGATACTGGATGTAGGTTGCGGAAAAGGTGTCGTCGCGTATGAAATCGCGAAACACTTACCAGCGTGTTCGGTAACCGGGGTAGATCGAAATTCCGAGAGATTTGCGGAGGCAAATAAACGAAACGATCTTTCAAATCTTAGCTTCATATTGAGTGATGTATGTAAGGAGCCGCTTAGAGGGAATTTTAATGTAATTATATTATCTAATGTGTTGGAGCACATCGAGAAGCGGGTTGATTTTCTAAAAGCTCTAATTTCAAACGTGTCACCCGATTTATTCCTTATCAGGGTACCGGCTTTTGAGCGAGATTGGAAAATGCCTCTCAGAAAAGAGCTCGGTGTGAATTATTATTCGGATGAAGAGCATTATATCGAACACAAACTAGAAGAACTTGAAGGCGAAGTTGAAGAAGCTGGCTTAACTATCGAATCTCAAGAAATAAAATGGGGTGAAATTTGGATGAAGTGTGGAACGCATGACCGAACCTAAGATTAGCGTAATTCTCCCTTGTTACAATGCGCATGCTTTCATGGCAAAAACACTTGATAGTTTGCGTGAACAAACATGGAGAAATCTTGAGATCATCATTATTAATGATGGTTCAACAGAACTTGAGACGCTTGATTTTTTGTCCGGAATTCAAGATGAATTCCGCGTTATAAATCAGGAAAATAAAGGGCTTCCCGCTGCTCGCAACCGAGGCTTTGCCGAGGCTAGTGGAGAATATATTTTGCCTCTAGATTGCGATGATTGGCTTGAGCCGACCGCAGTTGAAGAATTGTTCGCAGCCTTGCGGACTGGCGGCTCAAAATCATTCGCGTATCCGCAAATGATATTGGAAGGGGAATTGTCAGGAGAAACAAAAAAGGATTTCAATTTTTTTGAGCAACTATTTCTAAATCAATTACCCTATTGTCTACTGGTTTCTAAAAGTGCGTGGGCTGAGGTTGGCGGCTACAGGGAGTCCATGAGGTCGGGATACGAAGATTGGGATTATAACATAAGGTTGGGGGCTGCTGGTTATATTGGCGTTACTGCCTCCGATCCATTGTTACACTATAGAGTTACAAATCACGGTATGTTGTTAAGTAAGTCGGGCAAAATGCATTGTTCCCTATGGGAGGATATTCGAAGGAATAGCCCGCACCTTTATGGGTACAAAGAGCTTAGGCGACATTGGACTCATTGGGCTGGGAAACCATCAACTTATCCCCTGTCGATTTATTGGGCTTGGCTGGCTGTCTGCCTATTATTTCCTAATAATATAACAAACTATTTAGTAAAAAAAATGAGATATTTCTCGGCTAGTAGGAGGGTTTCCCGGATGCATAATTCCTAATTCAAATGTGTGGGATTTGGGGCTATATGTCTGGTAGTGGGGAAGAGCGGGAAGCACTGTCCTTAGCTAAGGCTGGGCTTACTCATCGTGGGCCAGATGAATTGGGCGAATATTCGAGTGATGGGGCGCGATTGTTTATAGCTCGCTTGGCCATTATTGATTTAACATCAGGAGTGACACCTGTTGAAAATGAAAATGGCAAAGTTGCGGCCGTTATGAACGGAGAGATATATAACTACATCGAATTATCCCGCCTTCTCTCGGAAAGGAATCATTTATTAAAAACCAAAACTGACACGGAGGTTTTGCCTCACTTGTACGAAGAGCACGGGTCGCATTTTTGTAACAATCTGCGCGGGATGTTTGCGGTCGCTCTGTGGGATGTAAGGCGGCAGCGTTTACTTTTGGCTCGGGATCGGTTTGGGAAAAAGCCACTATATTATATGCGTCTTGATAGTGGCGGTGTTCTGTTTGCCTCAGAAATAAAGGCTTTGCGAAATATGTTGTCACCCGGTTGTTTCAGTATAAGAGATCAGGCTGTATATGACTACCTATCGCTAGGGTTTATTCCGCAGCCTAGTTCCATTTACGAAGGCGTACAACAAGTGCCACCTGGTGCAGTGATTAGCTTTGAGGGAGAGGAGGTAAAAACTTCGCATTACTGGATACCTAAGAGGAAAAATGTGACAAAGAATTTGGAAGATGTACGCAATAGGATTCAGGATTCAGTGCGGATTAGAATGAGAAGTGATGTGCCTGTTGGTGTTTTTCTGTCTGGGGGGATTGATTCGAATATAGTGGCCTATGAGGCAGCTCGTGCGACCGAAGGAGAGGTCAAAACCTTTACTGTGCGAATGCCTGATGAAGAGTTAGATGAGTCCAATCTAGCACGTGCGGCTGCTACGGCCTACCAGGTGCGGAACGAAGTGTTGCCTCTAGAGATTTCGCCGGAACGGGATTTAGTGGAATTAGTTAGGCACTACGATCAACCGTTTGCTGATTCTAGTGCCTTGGCATGTTGGGCGGTGGCTCGACTGGCGGCGCAAAGGTTGAAGGTGGTGTTGACGGGCGATGGTGGTGATGAGTTGTTTGGGGGCTATCGCCGCCATTTGGCGGCATATCGGCTGGGGCAAATGCAGTGGGTTCCACGATGGGGTTGGCATGCGTTGGCAAAGGTGTTTCCCCGGCGACAACGCCGGTCCCCCTTGGGGTTTGCGCGGCGGTTTGCGCGCGGTGCGAGGGCAACACCTGGAAGGCGTTATTTGGAGTGGTCTTCGGATCTATTGTTGGATGATGACAAATGCACGATATGGCAGGGCGGGGAAGTGGCAGCTACGGAGGACTGGATCGAGGCCCAAGTTGAGGGTAACGCCTCGTTGTTGCGCCAGCAAATGCAGCTGGATCAGCGCGTGAATTTGTTGAGTGATTTGCTGGTGAAGATGGACATGGCCACGATGGCGCATTCGCTTGAGGCTCGATCTCCGTTGCTGGATCATGAGTTGGCCGAGTACGCCATGGGTTTGACGGATGGAGAGTTGATACGGGGAGGGGTGACCAAAAGCGTATTACGACAGGCTTATGCGGATGTGCTGCCGGTGGAGGTTTTGAACGGCAAAAAAAGAGGGTTCGAAGTGCCGGTGGAGCGTTGGCTGGAAACCGAATGGCGCGAGTTGTTGCAGGATGTATTGGGGGCACAGGAGCCGGCGGCAGCTGCGTACGTGGATCGACGATTTCTTCGTGATCTTATCGCAGATCGGCTGGAGGGTGACTGGAATGTGCCTATGCTGAAATACACAATGCTGGTTTTGGAATTGTGGCTGCGGGAGCAGAAAAATTGAAGCTGCGGATTTTGTTCGTGTCCGCCGCAGATTGGGCCTTTCGGGGCCATCGATTGTCTTTGGCTAAATGGTTGATTCAACGGGGGGCAACAGTGGGCGTGATTTGCCCGGAAGGAGATGAGCGGGCAATTCTGGAGTCGGCCGGTTTGGAAGTGTACACGATGGACTGGACTCGGGAGCGGGTTTCATTAGTGGAGGCCTGGCGGGCAGCGCGTGAGATCCGGCGTGTGGCAACGACGTTTGAGGCAGATTTGGTCCATTGCGTCTCAGTACGGTGCGTGCTGCTGGGCTGGTTAGCCAGCTGGGGTGGGCGATCTTGGCGCTTGATCCATCATGTGATTGGGATGGGAAGTTTATTCTCCGAAAATCCAAGCAGTTTGAAAACCACTGGGTTGCGAGCTTTGGTGGAATGGGGATTGAAATGCGCCTTTCGGGCAAACAACACGGTGACTGTTTTCCAGAATCAGGATGATGAAGCGTTTTGGCGCAAGAGGGCGGGATTAGGGGAGTCCCAGTGTGTGCGCTTGCCCGGGAGTATCGAATGGAAGGAGGTGGCTGTGCCCGAGCCTAAGACAGATATGGGACGGATTTTATTCGTGGGCCGAATGCTGGAAGATAAAGGTGTCCGCGAATTATTTGCGGCGTGGAAACAGGTATGTTCTAGGGGCGTGAAAGTGGAATTAATTTTGTGTGGAGATGTGGATATTGGGAATCCTCGCAGCTTGTCGCGTGAGGATTTGGAGAATATGGCGGATGAAAAGGACTGCGTTTGGCTGGGGCGCATTGGAAATGTTTTGGAAGAAATGACGGCGGCGAATCTTATAGTTCTGCCAACCTATCGTGAAGGACTGCCGCGTGTGATTCTAGAAGCTGCCTTGGCTAATCGGGCAGTCATCACCACGGATGTTCCCGGATGCAGGGAAATTGTGGAGCATGGAAAATCCGGATTGTTGGTTCCTCCACGCGATGCAGGAGCTCTTGCGGAGTCGATAGAGGTTTTACTCGATGATGTTGTTCGGAGGTCCGACTTGGCCTCGGGATTACAGGAACGGGTGAAGCAGGAATTCTCGGATGCAGCATTGCATCCGCGGTGGTTGGATTTGTATCAACAAGCTGATGCATGAATTGGGCTTAGTTCTTGGCGCGGGATTAGTGACTTGGATTTTGTGTTCCCCAACGGCGTGGTTACTGCGATACGGAGGATTTTGGGATCAGCCCAACGAGCGATCCAGTCATGATGCTCCGACACTCAGAGGGGGAGGGGTGGCCCCGTTGGCGGTTATTTTTTTGACGGTTTTGTTTTGGGTTTATCCGAGCCGAGCTACTGTAGGAGGGGTGTGGTTGATCGGGTTGATTCTGCTGAGCGCCATTAATCTTTGGGACGATCGGCGAGGGATTGCTGTGAAATGGCGGTTGTTGGCGCAATTCGCTGCCGCGGCTGGGGTGGTTTGGGCCTTAGGTTCCGGAGAATGGTCTGGGCTGACGATGGCAGTCTTGGTCTTTGGGTTTGTAGCGTTTATGAATTTTATCAACTTCATGGACGGGATCAATGGTCTGGTAGCGGGGCAAGTGGCCTTGACGGCGCTGGGCGTGGCACTGTTTACCGGAGAGTCAGATGGAATGGTGACGGTCATCAGCTGGATAATTACGGGAGCGATGTTGGGGTTTCTGCCGTTTAACTTTCCTAAGGCCCGAATTTTCCTGGGAGATGTCGGGAGCATAGGGCTTGGATTTTGCCTAGGCGTGTTGGGGTTGATGACCAGTAAGGAAATGGGAGCGCAAGCGTCGACGGGTTGGCTTCTCGTACTTCCGTTGTATTTTTTTATGGAGGGAACCATTGCCGTATTGCGGCGTTGGCGTGCTGGGGCGCAGTGGTGGACTCCGCACCGAGAGCATTTTTATCAACGACTTATTCGGTCCGGCTGGAGTCATAAACGGGTTTCAGGTTTGCTTTGGATGATTCAGATAGTGGTCGTGATGTTTCTGTATTGGGGGCATGATCGTGTGCCTGTGGTTTGGGGATGGTTATTGTGTGGGCTGGTTTGGGGCGGGGTATTCCTTTATGTTGAACGCGTTTTCATTAGCACTCGAAAGAGTCCGAGATAATACATGTCATTTTTGCGGCCGCCCAATTTGACCCAACTACAACGCATCCTTGTGTTGTTGGGGGTGTATAGCGTTGTGCTCATAGCAGCGACTTGGATAGCGTATGGATTACGGTTTGATTTCGAGGTGCCAGAGATTCATGAACGTCAATTTGGGGCCGTTTGGCCCTGGGTGTGGGCGTCCAAGTTGGGGGTTTTGGCGGCGGCGGGGCAGTTTTCCAGTTTGTTGAGCTTTTTTAGTCTGCCTGACCTGAAACGATTGGGTGTGGCTCTCGGATTGATCACTGTGGGAATGTTGGGGTTGTGGCATGTGGGTGAGTCGATTCACTCAATGTCCCGTGGAGTGATTGTCCTAGATGGAGTATTATCCTTCCTTGGAGTGGCAGCTTGCCGACTGATCTTTCGTTTGATCCGGCAGGGCACGGGAGAGAAGGCACTGTCAGAAACGCGACGGATAGCAATTGTGGGCGCGGGTGAGGTGGGGGCAAATCTCGCACGAGAATTACAAACACGGGGCGGATTGAAGCCGGCGGTATTTTTTGATGATGCCTTGCGCAAAACAGGAACGCAGGTACACGGCATTCCGGTTCGTGGGGCTGTGGAATTATTGGGGGAGGCGGCTGCCCCGGAGATTGATGAGGTGATCATTGCCATGCCGTCCGCGCCGGGAGAACGGGTGCGTGCAATTGTGGAGTATTTGGGGCGCCTTAAAATCCCTTGTCGAACGGTTCCCTCTATGAGCCAGTTGGCCGAGGGTGAAATAATTTCGGCACTGCGACCGGTGGAGATTGGAGATGTGCTGGGACGGGAGCCGGCGGATTTGGAAGTGGGTGGGCTGGAGAATTTTTATGCAGGGGAATGTGTGTTGGTGACGGGGGCCGGCGGGAGTATTGGATCTGAACTATGCCGGCAACTGGTGCGTTGTGGAGTGTCGCGATTGATCCTTTTGGAACGGTCAGAATCGGCTTTGTTCGACATCCATTCCGAATTAGCCGGGGAAACCGATTGTGTCCCGGAACTGTTGGACATTACTGATTCTCAACGGCTGAGTCAGGTGTTGGATCAGTATCGACCCGCCGCTGTATTTCATGCCGCAGCATTCAAACACGTGGGATTGTTGGAACGTCAGCCCTTAGTGGCTTTGCGAAATAATATTTTGGGCACGCACATCTTGGCAAAGCTGGCTCGAGAACATCAAGTTGACCGGGTGGTATTGATATCCACGGATAAGGCGGTAGAGCCAACGAATGTGATGGGGGCTACAAAACGCGTGGCCGAGAGGTTGATGGAAGGGCATGCGCTGGATTCGAGTGGGACGCGTTTTATATCTGTGCGCTTTGGTAATGTGCTGGGATCATCGGGCAGCGTGGTACCCATTTTTCAGCGGCAGATCGCAATCGGAGGGCCGGTGACCGTGCGGGATGCGGAGGTGACGCGATATTTCATGAGCATTCCAGAAGCGGCCGGCTTGGTGTTATGCAGTGGGATGCTGGGGGGAAACGGAGACCGGTTTATTTTGAATATGGGCGAGCCGGTGAAAATTATGGATTTGGCTGAGCAAATGATTCGGTTAAGCGGCAAAACACCCGGCCAGGAAATTGCCATTGAGATCACCGGCTTAGGGCCAGGTGAAAAACAGCACGAACGACTTCATGCCTCCGACGAGCAACTGGAGGCCAGCACGCATTCCAAAATTCAACGCATCCGCGGCGACCGCTTGGATGCCGATGCTTGGCGCCACATGCAAAGCCAACTGGCTTTGCTGGAGGCACTGAATGGCGCAGACGCCATAGCGTGGCTGCAGGATACGTTGCCCGAATATCAGGCCGAATAGTTCCGGCTGATTGACTCTCAAAAATCCACCACGCCGGAGGTGTGTTTAGGCGCGGGCGAAAGATTCAATCTGGCTGCACACCTCTTCGATTTGGGTGGGGTGCAGCTCGGGATAAATCGGCAGACTCAAAACTTGCCCACTGAGTTGCTCGGCCACTGGGCAGGGGGTGGGCTTATGCGTGGCAAAACAGGGCTGAACATGGAGGGCTTCGGGATAATAAATTTCATGCCCTATACCAGTCTCGCGGAGCCGTGAGGCGAGGGCATCACGGCATTCACGATTTTCGAGGCGTATAGTGAATTGATTCCAAGTATGGCCGACGGCTTCCTGAGGAAGGATCAGACCGGGAACATTTTCGAGCTGCTTTCGATATTGTGCGGCGTTGGTGATTCTTCGATCAATCCAGCCTTTTAACTGCGTGCGCTTCACGCGCAGAAAGGCGGCCTGCAATTCATCGAGACGAAAGTTGCCGCCGACGGCTTCGTGATGATATTTCGGTTTGGCTCCGTGATTGCGTAGCAGCCGGGCGCGTTGAGCCAGGTCATCGTGTGCGGTGACGAACATGCCGGCATCACCCAAGGCGCCCAGGTTTTTGGTGGGGTAAAAACTAAATGTCGCGCAATCTCCCAAGCTCCCGACAGGCTTGCCCTGCAAGCGTGCACCCTGCGCTTGGGCGGCGTCTTCGATCACCTTTAACGAGTGAGTATTCGCCAAGGCGTTGACGGCATCCATATCCGCGGTGCCTCCGAACAGATGGACGGGAATGATGGCTCGCGTGCGCGGAGTGATTTTGGTGGCGGCATCAGCCACGTCGATGTTGAAGGTGTCCTCTCTCGAGTCGACAAACACTGGCGTGGCGCCCGTTCGCGCAATGCTGCCGGCTGTGGCAAAGAATGTGAATGAGGGGCAAAGGACTTCATCATCCGGTCCGATGCCGATGCTCATGAGGGCCAGTAGCAGAGCATCGGTGCCGGAAGATACCCCGATGGCATGCGGAACACCGCAGTCTGCAGCCATTTCCTCTTCAAAGGCTTGGACCTCGGGTCCGAGAATGTAGCGGCCAGATTGAAGCACACGAAGAAACGCCGCCTGCAGTTCGGATTCCAACGGCCCGTTTTGGGCCGGGACATCAAGCAAGGGTACAGCCATTTAGTTGGTGGTGGTGGAGGTGATGATCAGGCCAGAAGTAGCGTTCTGGTCAGCCGCTGAGGTAAGCCGAATCCGGCGCGTAGCGTTACCGCCGGAGCTGGCCCAGCTGGCGTTGCGATCATTGATGAAATCCTTGGTGACCGTGAGCTGTGTGCCCTCCGCATTTACGATCAACCCGGCTGGTGGTGCATGCGGATTAAAGCTTACGTTGATGTAAGTGTCAGAGCCGTTGTCTTCAAAGCGGATGGTTTCGACACCAAGGAAATTATTGCCGTTTAGCGTGAGCTTGCCGTCATTCCAATTGTAGGTGTTGCTGCCGCCATTGTAACCACCCCCGGCAAAGGAGGTGGAAAGATTCGCATGGAAGGTCGGCGTAGCACTGATGGTGAAGGCGCCTGTGCTATTGTTATCAGATACCACCACGCCAAAGGGGGTGGTAATCTTCAGTCGGCGGCTGTTGGCGCCAGATGAGTCCAACCGGTTTGCATTGAAAAAGGAATTGGCGGGCACACGGAATTGCGTACCGCTGTCGATTGCCAATCCGCTGGTTGTGTTGGCGGCGCTATTAGCGGCAATGGTCAGGCCGTTGACATCCACAATCTCTGCGGAAGTAACGAGGCCGAAGCCTGTGCCGGTAATGGTGAGGGTGTCGCTATCCCGCCGGTAATTGCTGGTGCCGCCGGTGGTGGCAAAACTTGTGAACGAGGGCGGTGTGCCGACTTGGAAGCGCAGGTTTTGCGGGGAGAGCGCCGCATCCCGGGCGCTGAGGAGCTTGAACCGCCGCCATTTTGATGTGGTATTGGAGTCAGCGTTGGTGCCGTTACCAAATTGGACCGTCTTGGTGTTGATGACGATGGAAGTGTCGGACACCGTGACACCTGTGACTGGAACCGAGATGCTGGGGGTTCCACTTAGATCCGAGCCATTCTCATCAACCAATTGAATCTCTGTCACGTTTTTGAGATTGGAACCGGTGAGGGTTACATTATCGCCAGTTACCGCATCGCGATTGAAGGTAAACGGCGCGGTGAATCCAGCCAGGAACAACACAGTCGGCTGGGCGTTGACATTGAAGGTTGTGTTGCTGTCCGATGCCCCAACGGAATTGAAGATTTTAAATATGCGCAGGTTGGCTGAGCCATTTCCATCGGCTGTGGATGTTAGGAAGGTGTTGCTTGAGATTTGGATTCGGCTTCCGTTGTCGTCTACGGAAACGCCGGGGTATGGTAGATCTAGGTACGTGGCGGGATCCAGTGAACTGCCGTCAGAATTGATGAGTTCGATTCGACGAGCGGTGTTCAATGCCGTGCCGGAAATGGTCATAGCCTCATCACGCCGGAAGTTATTGTTGGAATCTAGGCTGAGATTGGAAATGGTCGGAGTGGTGGTGATGTTGGCAATGAGAGCCACGTTATTCGTGCTGCTCAAGGCATCAGTGGCCGGGCCGCGAGCTATGCGGAGACGGCGATTGGATCCATCTGCAATGGCCGTGATGGCATTGACCGGAAGCACCGCGTGCGTGTCGGATTTGATTTCGAAGGTGGCTGCGGAACTGTTTCCATCTGCAGGAAACACCATGGTGCCATCGGCACTTTCCACGCGAAAATAGGTAAGCGTGGCATTGCCATCATCAGTGAAAGCTTGGCCGCTCCTGAAGCCGTAGCCGTAGATGTCGACATTATGCTCCACCCGATCATAGTTGAGCCGGTCGCGGCTGGTGCCGGTGACCACCGGAACGCCCGTGGCAATGCCAATGGCTGTTGAGGCATCGCTTTTGCCCACGGTATTCCAGAGAACTACAGTACGTGTGCCATCCGCCCCTTCGGCAGTCTCGTTGATATGGCCGGGAGGGATGATGATTTGGTTGTGCGAATTGATGAACGTTTGCACCACGGAACCTTGGATAGTTTGCAGGACTAAATTACCGTTCAGAATTTGAATGGCCGTAACCGAGGCCAGATTGCTGCCTTCGATAATGAGGTTTTCTTGGGTACGTGTCAGGCGGTTATCCTCACCGGCATCAATGATGCGAGTGATCACTGGCACTGCGGTTGCGGGCGAGATGGCGTTTTCAAGAATCGACATCTGAGCGTCATTCGGAAACACCACGATATCATTCGGCCCCGGGCCCTTGATGTGGCCCCAAAGACTGTAGGTGTTGGTGTTTCCGACCACGCTGGCTTCGCCACTCCAGATGACCTCAAAGCCCTGACCGAGCTTGGTGAAGGTGTACTGGATAGGGCCGCCGATAGAGCCAGGGCCGACGTTGGTGGTGAGTAGCTGCGCTGGCCCTAGGTTGTTGGTGTAGTTATCGACCCACACCGTGTTGTCCGTTCGGTTGAAGGCAATAGGGATGCCGTCGGGAGAAACCCCGAGTTCATCGGCCACAAACAAAATATCCGGCTGGAAAATAGCCCGACCGACTTGCTGGGTAAAATGCTTGAGCGTAGGGACGCCGATAAACGCTGAGGCCCCGGGCGTTGTGTCGTTGAGGTTCACGACATTTTGTCCGTTGGTGCTCACAAACACGTCTGTCCATTCATGTGTCGTGGCGGTGAAGTTGATGCCGAGGAATGAATCAAATTGCTGTTCCTGGAACTGAATTTTGTTGATGCCGCCGCGCATGGCGATATCCACCAAGGCGGGGGGGGCCTGCACAGGCACGCTAGAGGTGATGGGCAAACCGGGAATCAGACCTGCATTGCGGCGCGGGACGTAGGAGCCTTGAATGCCAGTGGGATCAGGATAAATCCGGCCGCCGCCTCCGGGAAAAACAGGTATGGCAAAGGTGGGCAGGAAATTGGCCGGCACCATGAGTACCACGTTGGGGTCGAGCCCTTCGTAAACGTAGTTGTTGGTGCGGTACAAGTATTTCAGGCCGCCGGCGTCATCATAGGTCAGCGCATGGCGTGGTTCGTAATGGCCGCCCATGGCGTTTTTGCCGTCGTAGTACACACCAAACCCAAACAGCGTGGGTTGTTCGGTCCAGAAAATGGCGGTATTGCCGTAAAATGCATCGGTGATTGCGGAAAGGCTGGTCCAAGCATTGCCGGTGGTGTCGGTGGTAAATTCCTCCATGTCGGCAAAGGTGGGCAGCGTGGTCACCCCTACTGAAGGGGGCGCATCGTGGATCAGCCGGTAGCTGAATGCGACGTTGTTGATCAGCGAAGTGGGCTTGTAAGTGATCGGATCAAAATTGCGCAGGCGCACATTGAAGTTGATTTGTGTGCCGGCGGAATTGGTGGAAGTGGAGTGAATGCCAAACGAATAACGATAAGGATTCCCCAGCCCAAGATGATTAATGATGAGTCCCAGCGTAAGGCTCTTGATGTCGATGACTTGCGCGTTTTTCGCGGTAGTGTTCAGCCAGGTGGTGTTGTAATTGCTTCGGAAACCGTGGGTGGTCAACTCCAACGAACTGACGCCGCTGTATTCGTTGTTGTGGAAAAAGTCATTGACCGAAGTGAAAGCTTCCTTCACTGCATCGCGGCCTTCCAGGCCAAAGTACTGCATGAAACTCGCGTCAAACGCGTAGGTCAGCAAAGGAATATTCCAGCGGAAAAAAGTCTTCAGATCCTTGGGACCACCCAAGTCATCTGTGTAGTTGAAGTCAATCCCGCCACTGGCCAACTCCGCGGGATCCATGGGGCCGACCATCACAAAGGCCGAAGCCTTCGGGGCTGCCCACAGCCCGAACAGACATGCCCATACCAAACACAACCGTTTCATGTTGCCCAATCCAAATACCGGAATTGTTACTGGTTGTGCCCCGGTCAATACCGCTACCGCAAAACACCGCGGTCTTATGGGGCCAACCCTCCTTCCGTTTGATTATGGCCCTTGTTTTTAAGCGCCCAACCCTTAGTTGTTCGCAGAAAGAACAGCTCCGTGAATAAGCTGGGGGGGGGTAAACGCAACTCAGCCGATTAACGTCCGAAAATAGGAGGAGGCACCGTAGATGGTGAGGGCGGTTAAGGACCAGGCGCCAAGGAAGGCGATCCCCAGTACGATCGCCAGTTCCGCGGCTTGCAGGGACCATTGAAGACCCTGCCGGCAGCCGAGAAGGGTAAGCGTTTCCATTTCGCGTGCTCGTAGACGACGGGTTAGAGCGATGATCAGGGCTAGTAATGCCCCCATGGCCGTGGCGATTAGGGCGTGGTGGGCATCTAGGAAATCGCGTACTCGCAGGATCATGCCCATGAGTTCGGCCATTACTTCAGGGGTTTTGAGAATCTGTATGGTGGGGTTGTCCTGATAATCCGCGAGCATCAGGGCCTGGCCTTTGGCGTCCTCCGCGCGGGCGAGTAGGGCGGTGAGGGGGAAACTGGCCGAATCTCCGTGAAAGTGAAAAGATTCCACGTTTTCGGGGGTTATTTCGAGGTGTGTTTTAACGAGCTTCGGGCTGGTACCGTTGTGGTCGAGATCCGGATCATGGCCGTGACCGATGCCTTCGATAATCCAAGCCGTTTTCAATTCTACAAAAATCGCCGTGTCATCGGCTGTGCCGGTTGGAGCCAGCACGGCTGTGATGTTCAGCTGCAACGGATAATCGCCGGCCAGATCGAACAGATTTTCGCGGTCTGTCAGAATCTTATCGCCGGGACCTAGCCCCAGTTCCTTTGCCACGGTGGCACCTAGTTCGCAGTCGCCGACTTGGTGCATGGTTTTGCCGCCCGGCTGCAGGCCAATATTTCGGAAATGAAAATAATCTACCGTGGTGCCGACGACGGGATAGCCTTTGGCGGTGAACTTGGAATGCAGTGGAATCATGGTGCCATTGTGGCGGTCCACCAGCCGGGTGTACTCGCTGTAGGGCACCGTGCCGTTATTGCGCGCGCGGAAATACAGGCCGTGCAGGGCGAGATCGAACCGGCTGCCCTTGGGGCCGATTACTAGAGGCGTACTGGCGGCTCGTGCGCCGATGGTACGATCAAACTCATCCACTAACCGATGGGTCACCAGCGGCAGATACAGCGCCAGTGCCAGACCGAGGACCATCACGGCCGATTGCCCCGGCCGCGCGCGCAGATAGCGCCAGGCGAGAAACAGGCTAGGCATCAGCATCCTCCCGGGCATGGAATGTTTCGAAATCAATCACCTGCTCAAACCGATCTAGCAAGGCATGGTCATGCGTCACCATCACCAGCGTGGCTCCGCTGGCCTCGGCTTGCTCGAATAATAGATCGAGAATGCGTTTTTTATTGGCCGGATCCAGATTGCCCGTGGGTTCGTCAGCCAGTATTAGCCCGGGCCGAGGTAACAGCGCTCTGCCGATGGCGACGCGTTGGCGTTCGCCCTGCGATAAGTTATCGATGGCAGCGCTCAGTTTATCGGTGAGCTGTAGCGTTTCAGCGAGTGTTTCAAGGCGCACATCCACGTCTCGACCGAATGTCAGCGCCTCATTGAGGCGATAAGGCAGCCGGAGATTTTCGCGGACATTTAGATAATCAATCAGCCGAAAGTCTTGGAAAACAAAACCAATGTGCTGAATTCGAAAAGCCCGACGTCCCGCCTCAGACAATGAATGTAGAGAGTGTTGGCCAATCTGGATCGTGCCTGATTGCGGGGTGGCAATGCCGGCCAGTAGGCGAAGCAGCGTTGTTTTACCCAAACCGCTGGGGCCGATAAAGGCCGTGCGCGAGCCGGTGGCCAGCGTCAATTCTGGGATGCTAAGTCGGAACCCCGCATCGCCATAGCCAAACTCCACCGCTTGTAGTGTGGCCTCCATCAACCGTCATCAAACATCCGCAGGCCTGTTTCAAATCGCACCCGCTTTTCATTTGTGACTTCAAACTTTGAGATGCGGCCGCGACCCTTTTCTGAAACATCTAGTTTAATCCGTGCGGAGTACTGATTTTCCCGCGTGTGAATATGTCCCCAATGTTCTACCGTACCGGTGACGTTCCATTTGCAATCTAAGGACTCGGGGTTATTCAATGCAGGCTTAATTGATACAACCCGCACTTCTTGTACATTTGCGATGGCGCCGCCTTGCTCCTGCATGCGCAGGCCGGATTGAATTTTAAGGAATAACTCATCCAATAAAGGTCCATTTACACTATGCGCGAGAGCATCGTATACATCGCTCTGATCTCCGTAATCGTAGGCTCGGTAAATATTTTGCAATAGAGTGGCGGTGTGTTTTGTGAAGTCGGGAGCTAAAGGCCTATCTTCCACTGGCACATGGTCTTTGAACATGAATGCACCGATTAGCCAGATGCCCGCTACACCGAGGCTTCGTGGGATACACTGAAGATGATTGCGGTACAGCATCCAAGTGAAGGCTCCTCCTGCAAAAGCGATTCCTATGAGCCCGTAACTGACGTTAGAGATTTTTCTCTTTGATTGGATTGGCGTCCAATCGGTTTGAAATGATGCGACTGCAGGAGTTTCGCCTTCTCTTATCCATTCAAA
>DPAW01000229.1:1965-14169 GCA_003517285.1 Verrucomicrobiales bacterium | reverse complement strand
AACAAGCTGATCGGTCTTGGTGTTAAACACATACAGGTCCCGGTCCGGCACGCGTGGGTGTTTTACGATATCGGTTTTGTGGCCTAGAGAGAGGACGTTATTGTTGGCAATGGAATGCTCGTGGGCATTGAAGGTAACCAACTTACCGTCAATCTTGTACCCGCCCGAAAGCTGAGTCTTGTTATTAGATTCGAAGGGGATGACGTAAAGTTTTCCATTACGCACCACAATGGCTCGTGGGTCCTGGGCAGTAATATTCAGATGACGTCTCACCTTGCGTGAGCGCACGTCAATAATAGCAATCTTGTTTTCTGAGGAAAGAGCAACGTATGCTTTCTCGTTATTGGCAAAGGCAATGCCGACCGGTTCATCAAAGCGGGTGGCTTTGGCTCGCAGATCAAAATCCTGAACCGTATCGACTACGCGCAGGTAAGTGCGGCTCTCGGGATTAGTGTCGATGACGCTGACTGAGTCGGACACGTGATTGGCCACCCACAACTCACGGCCGTCGGGGCGCAGAGCGAGGCTCACCGGATCGATCCCCACCGGAATGCGGTGGATGACCTTGCGCGTTTTCGCGTCGATTACATCCACTGAATCCGAAGGAGTATTCGCCACAAACACCCGGCCCTCATGCGCGAGGATCGGTCGGGCATGAGGACTAAGGAAGGACGGGTACCCAATCTTCTTGGGTGCGGCGGTGAGGGGAATCTGAAATGCTGCAAGTAGAGTAAGGTAAAAAATTTTCATTCGTGTATTCACTTCTATTCTACATCGATTTGTTTCAGTTAGTCTCAATATTCTTACTCTTACAATACATGGGATTAGAATCGAGCTCAAGTTGCTCAGCATACTTTCGGCTAACAACAATGACAGCATCTTCTTTGAGTACGCTTTAAGCTCTCTCAATTTGACTCCTGCAAAACTTGAAGCTCCTTTAGTCTTGCTTATCCCTTTCTTTTCATTCGAAGTTTAAACCTTTTTTGGGTTTGTACGTGAAGTTTACGTTCTTCAATTCGCTGTTTCTAACTTGGATGCTTTGTTTATTTTCACCGAACGACTCGTGCCAGGTGGCCAGCACGTATTCGCCGGGCGGAAGTTTCTTGATGGTGAAATGCCCCTGCGCGTCGGTGACGGCAAAGAAGGGATGGTCCATCACGAAAATGAATGCGCGCATCCAGCGGTGATAATCGCATCGCAACTCGATCGGACCTTCCTGATCGCTGAACCGCTTCAAACGATCCGGCGTGCCGGCGGGCTGGGCGATGTTGAACGGGCGGTTTTCCTGTGAGAGGGAGCGGACGTTGTGAATGATTGGATCGCTATTGCGCATGGCGAAATCCTGGCCGACGAATAAACCCTGAATGCGCGGCCGGAACATCGAGCGTTGCTGATCGAGCAGGGCGGCTTTCTTGGGTGCGGCGTAGGTCTTACCGGCGGGCAGGCCTTTGCGGATGTAGACGAACACGTTTTTGATCTCGCCTTTGGCACTGACCAGTTCCACCTCGTCGCGCGGATACGGCCGGCCCTCGTAGAGCTTGCGGCTCTCGGGCGTGAGTTGCAGGGGCGGGCGCTTGGGTTGCGGGCCGTTGAGCTTGATGACGCCGGAGACGTCCGCGGCCAATGCGGTTGCGGCGGACAGGATAAGCAGGGTGAGGGTGCGCATGATTATTTCACGTTCTTGGCCACGTACACCATGATCCGCACGAAGTACTGGCCGGCATTGGGCATTTCAGGATCCGCTTTGCGTTGTTCCTGCCAGAGAATGTGGATGCGGTGTTTTTGTTTTTCAGTGAGCGTTTTGTATGTGGCATCCACATACGGCTGGTGCTTGCCGTTCAGATAAGCATCCGGAAGCTTGGTCTGGGCAATCTTTTGCAACAGCTTGGCGTTGGGGCCGGTGTAGTTGACTGGGCGCGGCTGCTCGTAGGTAAGCTTGCTACGGTCGGGCATGTAGCCCTTGAGCTTGCGGCCACCGGCGTCACTGAGGTCGTTGGGCTCGATTTTAATAATCGCACCGTAGCCGGTTTCCATGTGGCGCGACGGACCGCTGGTGGGAGTCCACACATTGCCGTCGGGATCGAACTCAATTTCGCGCGTGTAGCTCACGCGGTTGGGCAAGGGGTAGGTGACTAGGATTTCAGTTTTTGGATTGAACCGGTGGATGGTGTCATCACCCGTGCCGCAGATCCACACCATGCCGTCGGGGGCGACATTCAAAGCATAGGGGATCTGGTTGTCCTTGTTCGGTAGATCGTACACGACCCACTTCTCGGTGGCGGGATCGAACTTGGCAAAAACGCCGGAGGCGAAGCCCGGCACCCAGATGATGCCGTCGGGTGCCACGTGCAGGCGACGCGGGCCGCGGAAGGGCGGGTTCCATTCCTTGATGTCCCCATCGGGTTTGCTGGGATCAATACGGCCGATGCGGTTGCCGTTGAGCTTACTGTACCAGATCATGCCGTCGACCGGTGAATAATCGATGCCGTAGGGCGTGATGCCGCGGCTCTCGCCCTTGCCGGCGGCTACGGCCTGATGGGCACTCAATAGGTGATATTCCTTTACGTGCTTGGTTTTCGGATGCAGCGAAAATACCGAGTTGCGTCCGGCGTCCGTGTACCAGATGAGCCCCTCGAGATCCTGCGGGTTAACACGCAGTGTGTGCGGGTAGCCACCGCGCTTGGCCGGTGCTTCAGCACTGCTATACACCTCGAACACTTTCTTATGGATGTCGTACTTTGCCATCTGCCCTGAGGCGCACATCGTCACCCACATGTGACCATCGTTGTCCGGCTCGATGGAGTGCGGGCCATAGGAGCCACGCGGGAATTTTCGGTACACCTGCTCGTCGGTCTTTGTGTCCACAGTGACCATATATCCTTTTGTGATGTTCAACGCATAGATCAGGCGACCATCGGGGCTGAGGTCGATGTCATGGTATTGTGACTCGTAGCGCTTGCCCATTTCCCACCAGGTAATCTTCGCCTTGGCAGCTGCGCCGGTGGGGGCTGGCGGCGGCACATACTTCGGCCATTTATCGACGGCGTCGCCCTTGTAGGTATCCATGATCCGTTTTACGATGGTGCGCTTGGTATGCGGGTAAAGTGCGCCAAAGCCGTCCATACGGCGAATCATGGTCTCCCAGTCCACGGGTTCCTCCGGCGTGCGAAAGCCGACCGTGCCGACTTGGTGACAGTAGCTACAATACATCTTGAAGTTCAGCTTATCGCGGTGATTGTCGAATTTGAGCATGCCAAAGGCGCTATCGGCCGTACGTTGTCTTTCCAGCTTCCAGCCGGTGGCGGAGGTCATCTTGATCTCAATGCCCTTGGACCCCGCGGTGACATCATCGAGCCAGACATCATTGAGACCCTTTAGCCGCGCGCGTACGCGGTAATCCTTGTCGTCCAGGTCATCAATGGCGTAGGTGCCGTCGGCGGCGGTGAATACGCCGGTGGCCTTGCGGTTTTCGGTGTCATGCGCCGAGACGAATACGCCGCCCACGCCTTTGCCGTCCTGCGTTACCGTGCCGCGAATTTCTTTGGCTGACGCTAATGAAACCGAAAGTGCCAGTGCCAGGATAGTGAAGTGGAGTTTGGTTTTCATGTTAATCCAGTAGGGTATTCAAAATCTTTGCGTTCAGGATGAGTTCTCGGAAGGCCTTGTCGTCAACGTCGTTGAGTTGCTTGAGGAACGACTCCAGGTGAGTGAGATCCATCTTATTCAAATGGATGTTGCGGTAGGCCTTCGGTGCGTTTGGTGACTTGGCGGCGGCGAGCTTGGCCTGCAACGCCTTGGCAAGATCGACCTTGCGCTTGGCGAGGTTGCGCAGGGAAGGCGTGGGCCGCGGCGGACTGTCGCCGTTGAGCTTATGCAGTTTTAAGTCAGTGAACTTATCTGGTGCATGGCAGGTGACACAATTGCCGTTGCTTACTTTGGCGTCGGTGCTAAGGAAAATCTTGTAACCGAGATAAGCTTCACGGGTCATGCCTTGCGGCAGTTTGATCAGGATGCGCCCTTCCTGATTAGCAAGCCGACTGTAAACGCGAGCAGTGAAATCCACGATATCCTCGTCTTCATCGGCCTTGGCGGGGATGCGATTCAAATAGGTGAAAGCGTCGTACGGGGCACGTTCCTGGGTGTCCAGCCGGTGAATTTTTGTTTTTTGCTCAATGGATTTTTCCGGAGATTTATTGGGCTTTGTCTCCGACCCGATCAACGCTCCGGTAGCAAGGGCAATAATCCCTATAAAACAGGGCCAAATCGATGTGCAAATGCGTATCATGGCGGCTCGTCTAGTATATATCTCGTGAGGGCAAAAGGTTACGGCAAAGACCTCTAATTTTTACACAAAAAAAGCCCGTAACATAAGGGCGTTTCCGGCTTTATCTAGTTGGAAGGACGCAGGCCCGGGCGTAGCGTTGGGCGTGTCCAATTTGCCGATGAATTTGTCTGACGACTTTATCCTCGAGCTGACGCAGTGCCAACAGCGGTTATACGGCTACATTTTTCGCCGCATGGCCAATCGTGATCAGGCGATGGAAGTGCTGCAGCAGACCAATCTCGTCCTCTGCCGCAAAGCTGATGATTTCGAGCCGGGTACCAATTTTAACAGCTGGGCTGTCACCGTCGCTCACTATCAGCTTTTGGCCTATCGCAAAACCATGGCCCGTGAGCGGTTAGTGTTTACCGATGATGTATTTCATCTGGTTGATGAACGAGAGGAAAACGCGGAGCAACGCGCGGAGCAAATGCAGGTGTTGCGCCATTGCTATAGTAAGATGTCAGATGAGAACCAAGCCTTTATGAATCTACGTTACAAGGATGGTCTGTCGATGAATCAAATGGCTGCAGAAGTTGGTAAACAAGTCGGTGCAGTACGGGTGCAGCTGTACCGATTGCGTCTCAGCTTGAAGAATTGTGTGCGGTTTAAATTGAAAGAACAAGAAGCATGAGCGAACAACAACCCCCATGGCGTGATGAACTCGATACGCTGCTCGGCCGGTTGGTCGATGAGGAACTCTCCGAGACCGAGACTGCGCGTCTGAATGAAATTCTGCGTACCCAGCCCGAAGCGAACGCGCAGTATCACGCCTATCTGGATGTGCACGAGGACCTGGAGACACAGTTTGCCGTGCCGGATTTCGGGGCGTTGGATGCTGTCACCAAGATCGTGGAGCCTCCGCAGCCTTCCTATACGCGGCCGCTATTGGCCATGGCCGCGCTGGTGGTGATTGGATTCTTCATCAACGCCCTAGTTCAACCGCCCGCGGCACCGGTAACCGGAGCGCAGGAACGTGCTGAGGCTCGGCCCATTGCCACCATCAAGGGCCTGAGCGGGTCGTTAGTGTACACCGGCGATCGTGGTGCGGTGCAGAATCAACTCGCCGTGGGCGATCAATTGACCGGCGGCACCATCGAAGGCATGGCGCCGGACGCGTGGTTTGAGCTGCAGTTTACAGACGGCTCAATCGTGATGATTTCCGGATTTTCGATGCTTACCTTTTCTGATGACGGTCAAAAAAAGCTTCGGCTTAAGGAAGGCGGCTTTACGGCAAACGTGATGCCGCAACCGAGGGACAAGCCGATGCTGGTCCAGACACGGACGGCCTTGTTTAAGGTGTTGGGCACGCGTTTCAGTGTGGATGCCGAACTCGCCGCCGCCACATTGACGGTGACCGAGGGCACCGTGCGCGCTACCAAGCTGAGCGATAACAGTTCCGTGGATGTGCCCGCCCAACACCGTGTGACCGCCGCCATTAACCGGGAATTGGTGACTGAAAAGGTGCCAGACTCCGTGGGTGCCTGGCGTAGTCGCGTGGAACTCGGGCGTAAACAGAATCAGGGGGAATGGTTTCCTGCCGGAGCCGGTCGGTCGGCGCGGTTGGGTTCCGTTCCCTACACGATTCCTGATGGCCGCACGATTTACACGCTGGCGATGAAGCCCTCCACTGGCGATCATCCGCCGGTGGTGTTGCAGTCCGGATCCCAGATTCGCGTGCGTGGCCGGTTAGAGACGCAGCATCGTGTGTATTTTGGCGTTACTTTGCGCCATATCAATGGCGATTTTGCCGGCCGCTTTCAAACCATACTGCCGGAGGAGATGTTTGCGGACAGGCAGCCGTTTGATGTGACGTTGAATTTCGATGAGTACACGCTCGATCCTTCGTTGGAACGGTGGAAGGGCCATCTTCCGATGTCCCCCGTCGGTCTGGTGGTGGATGCCGTGTGGGCGCACACCCTTTGGGATCCCTGCGGATTGCAAGTGGTCAGTAAGGAAATCATCACGCCGCTCGAATAAAGCGGCGGCTTCAACGCATCGGCGAAAAATCCATGGGCTTGAGGTAGAGCCGGTCGGTTTTCGTGTTTAAATTACCGCGGGATTTTTTCCAGTCGGGCTCGGCTTCAATCGCTTTCCAGTTCAGGTCGGCCTGGGCGCGGCTGGTGTGGCGGAGAAGAGTGATCATCGTATTTTCTGATTCCGGCTTGTCATAGGCGAACCAGCTACCGCGGGGGCTTATGCCGTGTTTGAGTTGCAGGCGCGAGGTGTGTTGGCGGTGGTGGGCTTGGAGGTCGGGCAGTTTGCCGTTGGTCACGGTGGTGGTGCGCAATTCAAAGATGCTGGGCTTCGTACTGTGCGGGAATGTGCTGGCGATGTCCTGCGGCGTCAGAAATATGCTTTCGGGGCGTTCGCTGAGGAGACGCTGGAACTCGGGCTTTTCCAGTACGCCGCGTTTCCATTCGGGATCGTGCGTGAAGGCGTTCCAGTTTCGATAGGCGGCATAGCGGGAGGGATGCTTGAGAATGTACACGAAGCGACGCTTCTCCTTAGCGGTGCCGTCGGTGGGCAGCCAGTAGGCGACGGGTTCCATCTTGTGTTTGCGGAACAGGCGATCGGTATGTTCCCGGAAACGCTTGATCAAATGACCGAGTCGATCTTCGGCGGCGGCATAGATGCGCAGCTCGTACACGGGGCCGTCATCCACGCGGGGCATGCGCGGGGCGGGGTCGGGCAAGGTGGGCGCGGTCGAACCGGCCTCGATCCCAACGGCGACGGATAGGGGCGCGCGGAAAATCCAGGCGAGGTTATCGGAGATTTTATTGCTCGAGTCATGGCCGCCAATGAAGATTTCCTTAGGATCAAACGGCGACCGGCAAAAGGCGCGAGGCGAAACAAGCAGCGTCTTGTCCGCGGTGTACGGGCCGTTGACTTCGTGTACGGAATACTTGCCCGCGGCGGTGCGCACGGCGTAGAGGGCGCCGCCGTAAAATCGGCTGCCTTTCCACGCGAGCTCCGGTTTGCCCGCCATGCTGCCGTAGAAGCCGATGATATGGACGGGCTCGCCAGTGGTGGGATGCGAGACGGGGTACATCATGTTATGACCGCCGAGCGTGTAGGGGACCTTCACGCCGAGATGGAGGCTCATGAGCTGGCCGAGATTGGCCTCGTCGTGTAACGTGTAGCCACCCTTGCCATCGGGATCGAGCCGCTTCACTTGGCTCTGCGCGCGTTCACCCGGGGCCCACACGAAGAGCAACGATTGGCCCTTACCGTTGGGATTTTGGATGGCGGTCAATCCGCGGATACCACCGACATCGGTGTCCGTATCTTCGGCCAGATTGAGAATCTCCTCCCACTGCGGGCGTTTGCCATCAATGCGGCGGAAGATGGAGGGTCCTTCAGAAAAGTGCAGAGCGTCATTGGCCTCGGCGATGCCCAGTGGGCGCGTGAAGAAACTGCCCTTGGTGAGGAAAGGGAATTCCACGTGCCGATCCCAGCGGATGCGTGAAGGTTCGCTCGGATCGTACACGCCACTGATAATGCCAGGATTGCCGAGCAGTAGAAAAACTCGGTCTACGCCCGTCACGCGGTCGCGATACACTTGCAGATCGCGCGGTACCCAGCGGACGCCGCCGGCATTGGAGCCGTGTCGTACGAGGGTGTGATGCCATGTTCCGGCGACATCATCGCGCACCCAGACTGATACGGCGCCGCCCCGCTCAAAATTCGCTCCAGCCGCTATGACCAGCAAGTGCTTGGACGCATTGAGCACGCGGCCTTCGCCGGTGGTTGAAAAGGAAACGGACTTCAGAATGTTGCCCTTCATGTACTCCAGCCCCAGGTCATTGGCCTTGCCAAGATCAAGATCCACCTGCCATTTGCCATCGGCCTTGTCCAGTCGAAGCACTTGCGCGGATTGTTTCTGGCCCTCGGGCGGAATCACCCAGCGCGCGTCGAGCCAGTAGCCGTTGGCGGCATACAGGCTGCCGGCGTGCGCGGCGAGATGCATGATCTCCGAGCCGCCGGCCCATTTTCCCTGCGCATCAAAATAGCCCGCATCATAGCTCTGCCGCCATTTGGCCGGGGCGGCAGCGGCCAGAGTGGCGAGGCTTAACAGAATCCAAGTGCGGATAATCACGGGCCAAGCGTGGCGTCGTGGTGGAAATCGGGCAAGGTGAATTCACCCCCGTGCGCGGAGTGCACAGAGAAAAATGGCAGAAACTATTCCCGAAAACTTTTACTGCGGATCACTTCGCGAATGATGGGGCGGAGTTTGAAATTGTCCTTTGCGGTGTTCTCGACGATCTGATCCACGGTGAGGGTGTCGGCCGGGGCGAGTTCGCGGGCGAGGGCAAAGCGCAGGAGATGGGAGGTAAAGGCTTTTGCAAAGCGTTTGTCTTCCTGCACGATTGATTGCTTAAACTTCGCCGGATCAGCGAAGGGATATTTGCGCAAGAGCGTGCCGCTGGCGTCTACGTTGCGGCCATTGGGATACTTGTCACGCCACCGACCGGTGATGTCGAAATTCTCCAGCGCAAACCCCAGCGGATCGAGGCGAGAATGACAACCGGCGCAGTCGGGATTTTCGCGGTGCTTGGCAAACTTCTCACGGATGGTGAGGTTCTTCGGGCCGGCATCCTCATTGAGCGGCGGCACATCGTTGGGCGGTGGGGGCGGGGGATCATTGAAAATGACCTCAATGATCCAGGCGCCGCGGGCGATGGGGTGGGTGCGCTTGGTGCCGTTGTTCATGCTGAGCATGGCGGCGCTGGTGATGATGCCGCCATAGCGCGGGTTTTCCACCGGCATGCGGGTGAAGGTGTTTCCGCGTAGCTTTTTGCGCATCACGTTATCGAACTGTTGCCGCGCGTTTTGCTGGACCTTGCTGACGTCCTTTTTGGTCGGCAATTTTTGCAGGATGTCCTGCGCCTGTTTAAGGGTCTGGTTGAGGGCGGCGTGTTGTTTCTTCTGATCGGCGTTCATCGCCTGTAGGGCGTCGGTTTCGGTGATGAACAGATTGTTGCCGGACGCGGAGGCGGCGACTTCCTCGGCGTTGAGCGGGCGGTTGTACAGGCGCGCCTTGTCGATGGACACATTGAGATATTTATTGCCACCGGCCGGCTTGTGGCGCAGACCGAAGATAATGGAGGTTTGATTCTTGGGGAAGGTGGCGCGGTTTCGGCGGAAGGGTTTGCCGTAGGGTACTCCGTTGCGATAGAGCAAGGTGGTGCCGTCCTCTAGATACACCATCGCGAGATGGATGGGCTGGTTCACGGCGGTCTCGGGCGTGGACCCAGGGAAATCGAGCGTGCGCGCGAAGCCGTTGCTTCCGGAGATCCAGTGGCGGTTCTGGCGTTCGCCGAGCACAATGGTGTCAAAGAAATCGCCGGGCCCTTGCGTGCCCATCACGCCCCCGCCGCGTTGGTCGAGGTTGGGAATGGAGAACCATACTTCAAGTGTCTTGGCCTTAAGGCTAATTGGCAGCTTGGGGCTCTCGAGGAAACCCCGGTTGAGCACGACCTGGCCGTCCTTGAAGGTGACGTTGCCGCTGGACTTGAGTGGGAGATTGCCGACGGTGCTCTTGAGGTCGCCGTTAAATTCCCAAGCCGCGTAGGGCTTGAGGTCGATCGGCTTTTGGTTGGTGGAGTTCTTCTTGCGCTCTGCCAATAGTCGTTCGCGCACGGGTTCGATGAGCTTGGCCAGATCGGCCTCGGTGGTCTTGATCAATTCCTCCAACCCACGCTTGCGTTCGTCGATCTCGCGGTTGGCCGTCACCATGTCGGACACATCGGGCAGGGTCGGTTTTAGGTCGCTGGTGTACCAATCCTTGAGGAAATCACTGCGATAGCTGTACTCGGGCAGCACTAGCTCCGTGATCGGGCGGTTTTCGACGAACACTGAATCGAAGAGCAACAGCGGTTCGATGAGCATCTGCAGGCTGGCGGGGTTTTGTTTGTCCAACGAGAAATAACGGTGCTGCTTGGGATCCGGCGTGGCGGCGAGGATGTTTTCCAGCTGCATCCATTGGGAGGGAAACGAATCGAGGAAACGTTCCACCTTGGGATCAGCCAGCATGCGGTCGATGGTTTTCTCCAGCACCTCGGGCTTGGCTAGTTCACCACTCTCAGCAAGCTGGAGCAGCTCTGCGTCCGGAGTGCTGGCCCACAGGAAAAACGAGAGGTTGGAGGCAAGGGCGAATGAGCGCTGCTTGGGGTCGGTGGATTGGTAGTGGTACAGAAACAGCGGCGAGGACAGAGCGGCGGAGGCGACCTTCTTCATTGTGTCGGTGAACGACAGCTCCTGTTTCATTTTGCCAAGCGCGTAGGCGGTGTAGCGTTCGAGTGTGGCCGGCTCCACCGGGCCGCGGAAGGCGTGTCGCAGGAACGCGGCAATGCGCTTGCGCGTTTCAGCGGGTAGATCAGCGCCCTCGGCGGGAGCTTTGAAGAACGTGTTCCAGATGCCAACGGTGTTTTCGTTGAAGTCGGGGCTGTCGATGATCGAAACGCTCAGGCGGAAAAAGGCATCGAGCAACAACGGCGAGAGGGTCAGTTGATTGGCCTGATTATCAAACCCGTGCGAGGCACGAAGATCCTGCGGGAATGGCTTCACCTCGGCCAGGCCGCCACTGGGATTGAGCGCGTGTGAGCGGGCGTTAACGCGGTCGGGCATCTTGGGCGCGTTTAGGTAGATAGTCTCACGGGTCATCAGTTTTTCCGACAGCGCAAACACGTTGCGGTTGAGCTGAAACAAATCTTGCACGGCATTGTTGTACTGGAAACGGTTCAGTCGCCGGGGCGGATTGCGCTTGGCTGCTTGGCCAGCGGCGGCGGTGCGGAGCATGGCTTTGAGCGTGGTGAGCAGCTCAGCGCGGTCGGCCGGCTTGAGCTGGGGCTCGTCTTCCGGCGGCATGTCGCCGGCGTCTAGGACGTCGATCAATTCTTTGATCAACGCCGGCTTGCCGAGGAACTGCCGGGCATTGCCGATCTCCTTGAGGTTGACCTTACCCTTAACCTTGTCGCCGCCGTGACACTTCACGCAGTGTTGCGCAAAGATCGGCTGAAGTTTCTCCTGAAACTCATCATCAGCTTCAGCCGGAAGCCAACCGAGGGCGAAAACCAATAGGCCGACGCCCAACTGCATGCGATTGTTCTTCATCGAATGAATTACGCCCACAGATCGGAGAGTACGCCGTGGCTGTCGGCGAACGATTCCATTTCCAGCCCCATGAGATTGGCAAGGGTGAGCCAAAGATTGGAGTTGAGGGTACCGCTTTTCATCCGGATGAACCGGCCCTGCTTGATCTGGCCCTGCGCGCCACCGGCTACGATCATCGGCAGATCGTAGTATTGGTGCGTGGCACCGTCGCCCAAGGCCGCGCCGTAGGTGATCAGCGAATTGTCCAGCATGGTGCTGCCGTCTGATTCCTTGATCTCCCTCATGCGCTGGATCATGTAGGCGTACTGTTGCATGTGGAAGGTATCGATCTTCGCCAGCTCCAGATAGCCGTTGCCCTTCTGGTTGTGCGTCATGTTGTGATGCTGCACGGGCTTGTCGAACACGCCCTCGTACATCAGCGTGGCGTCCCAGCGCTCGGGGCCGATCATGAAGGTGGAAATATTCGTGATGCCCATCTGGAAGGCGAGCAGCATCAGGTCTGCCTGCAGGCGGATGTATTCGCCGCGCGGCAGGATTTCCTCTTTGGGCACGGTCACATCCGCATTTGCCAGCAGCTTCTCGAGCTTGGCCATGCGCACCTCCACGTCGCGCACCATGGTCATATACTCATCCATAGTGGCGCGGTCTTCGGAGGAGAGTTTGCGCGAAAGGGACTGAGCATCGGCCAGCACCAGATCGGTCACATCGCCCACGTGCGCGCGGAGGCTGTCCTTGGAGAAGAGCCGGTCGTAGAGCTTGCGCGGGTC
>DPAW01000229.1:629-1672 GCA_003517285.1 Verrucomicrobiales bacterium | reverse complement strand
CCGGTCGTAGAGCTTGCGCGGGTCGCGAATGGATGGAGCAATTTTTCCGGGGCCATACCACGAGATGTTGTCGAACTCGATTGGTTCCTTTGGCGCGCGGAATCCATTGCAGCTAATCTCCAGTGTATTGAGCACGGTCTTGTGCCCGACCTTGTCGCCGATTACCTGATCGAGCGTGCGACCGTTCGGATGACGAATACCCGCGTCGGCGGCCTGCTCGGGCGAGAGGCTGGTGAGGTAACACGAGGCACCTTGAGCGTGGACGTCCTGGCCGTTTTTAAACGTGCGATCCAAGCCGGTGATCATCGTGATGTCCTTCCCGTGCGCCTTCAGCGGCTGCATAGTCGGCGTCCATTCGAGATCATAGATACCTGGTTCGTTCTTGAACCGCCGCTGCTCTTTTGTCTTATCCGCGTTAAAGCCGCCGATGAATCCCGGTATTGCCGCCTGATCTTCACCCGGGAAAAACTGTCGGCGTACAATCCCGTTGGGGATATACATGATCACCAGTTTTTTGTCCGGTTTTTCGCCCTTCTTGGGGGTGGTCGCGCGAGCCTCGGACACCGAATGCAGGAACGGCAACAGCATTGTGGTACCGCCTGCCTTGAGAAATTTACGTCGTGAAACACTCATAACAATTCGCTTTTTAGCGATGCGATACGGTACATCGCCAGTCGTATTTATGACAGAAGAAAGAAACCAGTTATTCACGGAGGGAATTTAGATGGAACGTACAAGGCGGATCGGTTCATCCTTTCTCCTTCCGCTTTCACCCTTTAGGGTCCGCTCATGCGTTTGTTATTTGTATTATTGTTGAGCTCTGTCGTGGCGTTTGCCGATCGCCCCAACGTGGTCCTCGTGATGGCCGATGATCAGGGCTGGGGACAGACCGGGTACTACAATCATCCCGTGCTCAAGACGCCGCACCTTGATGCCATGGCCAAGGCGGGGCTGCGGTTTGATCGCTTTTATGCTGGTGGGCCGGTTTGTTCGCCCACACGGGCGACGGTGCTCACCGGCCGGTCGCACGATCGCACGGGTGT
>DPAW01000229.1:0-257 GCA_003517285.1 Verrucomicrobiales bacterium | reverse complement strand
CAACGTGCCGGGTATGCTACCGGTCATTTTGGGAAATGGCACCTTAACGGCTTGCGCGGACCGGGGGTGCCAATACTGAAAGATGATACGCACGGCCCCGGCAAGGTCGGCTTTGATGTGTGGCTTTCGGTGACTAACTTTTTCGAGCGCGACCCGCTTCTGAGCCGAATGGGCAAGTTTGAAGAACATCAAGGCGATTCGTCCGAGGTGGTGGTGGATGAGGCACTGAAGTTCATTGGCGAACAGGTGCAAGCGAA
>DPAW01000106.1 GCA_003517285.1 Verrucomicrobiales bacterium | reverse complement strand
GCCAAGGTCGCCGGTTGTCGGGAGATTGTAGTGTGCACGCCTTGCGGGAAGGATGGCTCGGTTAATCCCGGCTTGTTGCACGCGGCCAAAGTGGCCGGTGCCACCGAGGTTTATCGAGTGGGCGGCGCGCACGCGATTGCCGCGATGGCTCATGGCACCAAGACGATTGAGCCGGTGCAGAAAATTTTTGGCCCCGGCAATGCTTACGTGGTGGCGGCCAAGCGTCTGCTAGTGGGACATGTATCGATTGATTTGTTGCCCGGCCCAAGTGAGGTGCTCGTGTTGGCGGATGAAATCGCCAATCCGGCCTTTGCTGCTGCGGACATCTTGGCGCAAGCCGAGCATGGTTCCGGTCACGAACGCTGCTGGTTGGTGAGCAGTTCGGCCCGCGTACTTAAGGCGGTGGGCCGAGAGATTGAAAAACAGTTACCCGAGCGTTCCCGAGCGGATTACATCCGCAAAGTGCTCAAGCACAACGGCTGGCTGATTCAGGTGAAATCTCGCGCCGAAGGCATCGCCTTGGCCAATCGCCTGGCGCCGGAACATTGCGAGGTGATGATCAAGGATCCTCGATCGGCCGCGAAAGAGATCGTGACCGCAGGCGCGTTGTTCCTGGGGAATACGTCGCCGACAGTGACCGGCGATTATGTCGCCGGTCCAAGCCACACCCTGCCAACCGGTGGCGCCGGCGCGTCGTTTCCGGGGCTGACAGTAGATATGTTCCAGCGCCGTACCAGCGTGGTGGAATACACGCCGGCCGCGCTCCGTAAATCGATTGAGGCCATCGAACAATTCGCGGGCGTTGAAGGGTTGGACGCTCACGGCCGATCGGCTTCCATCCGGCTTGATTAATTTATGAGCCGTATTCGCAAACACCTGGAGCGCTTGCATCCTTACGTGCCCGGCGAACAGCCGAAGGCCCGCGGGCTGATCAAGCTCAACACCAACGAGAATCCGTATCCGCCATCGCCCAAGGTCTTGGCGGCGACGCAGGCTGCGGTGGACGATCGGTTGCGGCTGTATCCCAATCCCACGGCGCAAGGACTGCGAGTGCGCTTGGCCAAGCTGCATAGTGTGAAGCCGGAAAATGTTATCGTGGGCAACGGTTCGGATGAACTGTTGGCCTTGGCGACCCGCGCATTTGTGGAGCCAGGCCGCGATTGCGTGCAGTATTTTACGCCGAGCTATTCGCTCTATCCCGTGCTGACGGATATCCACAAATCCCGCCGCCATGAAGTGCCATTGCCTGCCGATTTCAATCTGCCAACTGTTCAGGAGTTGCGCCGCGACAAACGTTGGGATTTCAAGGCAGCTCTGACCTTTGTGACTACGCCCAACGCGCCGAGCGGTTGCGGCTATGCCACGGCGGACTTAGATGCGTTATGCCGCGCGCAAAAAGGTGTCGTGATTCTGGATGAAGCTTACGTGGATTTCGCTGGGGAAAACGCCATGGCTTTGGCGACAAAGTATGATCATGTGCTGGTGAGTCGTACGTTTTCCAAGGCGTACTCGCTGTGCTTTCAACGGATTGGTTATTTTGTCGGTTCGGCCAAATTGATTGAGGCGCTCGACAAAATTCGGGACAGCTACAACGTCAACGGCCTCGGTCAAGTGGCGGCGGAGACGACGGTGAAGCAAATGCCATACTATCGAGCCAACTTCCGGAAAATCATCGAACTGCGCGAGCGCACGACCGAACAACTGGCGGCGTTGGGTTTTCAGACTCTTCCGAGCGCAACGAATTTCATCCTCACCAAACCACCCCGCTTCGCAGCTCGGACGTGGTTAACGCGATTGCGGGAACGCAAGATCCTCGTACGTTGGCTAACGGATACGCGCGTGAAGAATTTTTTGCGGATCACCATCGGGAGCGAGCACGAAATGGCTGCCTTGCTCCGGGCCGTGAAGGCGATTCTCAAAGTCTAACGCTTGTAGCGATTGGCTTCGCGGCGGTTGTGGATTTTCACGAAGTCATCGCGTTCCTTGAGTACGCGGTCAATGTCGTGTACAAAATCTTCGCAACTCTGGGCTAGCCCACCCATGGAGATGACGGTGTCGCGTTCGGCAAAATCATTGGTCACCGCCAAGGCTTCGCCGTAGGGCTTCAATCGATAAGCCGTGCGTTCGATGAGATCATCGGCAGTTTTGCTATCGCGGGAAAAAACCACTTCCAAAGAATCTGTTGAAATATTTTTGGGCACATCCTTGGGCGCACCGGCCCCGTCGAAGAAGAGGGTTACAGGAGTGCCGACGCTGTCTGCGTATTGGGTAAGCACGCGGATGAGCGCCTCACGGGCGCGGGCCGAATGGCGCGGGGCGTCTGGTGCCAGATTGCGCCAGGCGTGTAAAAGGCTGTAGCCATCCACTAATATCCGCACCACGGCCATTTCCGAGTGTGAGGTTGAGGTGGTGTGAGAGTCGAGGGTTTTCACTCAGGAATCTTTTAGGTAGCTTTCTGCATGCCGATTTACGAATATGAACATACTGAGGGTAGTAGGGTTTGTCCCGTGAAGTTCGAGGTAAACCGGCCGTTGAATGCCCCGCCATTGACCGTGTGTCCAGTATGTAAAAAGCCCGTGCGTCGTGTGTACGGTGGGTTTTACATGCCTAACCATCT
>DPAW01000224.1:2264-3373 GCA_003517285.1 Verrucomicrobiales bacterium | reverse complement strand
GCGCAACGGCTGGTGGGCCGGGCGTGTGGGAAAGATCTATCATTACAACGTCCCGGCCAGCATTGGCACCGATGGATTTGATGACCCGCCCAGTTGGCAAAAGACGGTGAATCCCAAGGGGCGCGACAAGACTGACGAGGCGCTCATCTTCAATGCCGAGCCGCACCGAAAAATCAGCGCCGCGCTCAGTTGGCTCGCCGCCGACGGCACGGACGAGGAACAAACCGATGGCATAATCACCACCGAGGCGATCAAGCTCATGGCGCAAAAACGCGACCAGCCGTTTTTCCTCGGCGTTGGTTTCTTCCGCCCGCACACGCCGTATGTGGCGCCCAAAAAATATTTCGCGATGTATCCGCTCAAGGACATGCGCCTGCCGTACGCGCCCAAGGGCGATCGAGACGACATACCCACGGCCGCCTTTGCACATAACTGCCCCGTGCCGCATTATAATCTTGATGAACTCACACTGCGCAAGGCGTTGCAGGCCTACTACGCGACCATCTCGTTTGTCGACGCGCAAGTCGGCCGATTGATGACCGCGCTGGATGAACTCAAGCTGGCCGACAACACCATCGTCGTCCTTTGGAGCGACCACGGCTATCACCTCGGCGAGCACAACGGCATCTGGCAAAAGCGCACGCTCTTCGAGCAATCCGCCCGCTCGCCGCTCATCATCCGCGCCCCCGGCATGAAGGGAAACGGGACCGCCAGCACGCGTATCGTGGAGTTCGTGGACATTTACCCCACACTCACCGACCTCGCTGGCTTGAAAAATCCAAAAGGCTTGGAAGGCCGCAGCCTCAAGCCGCTTTTGCAAAATCCCCTCGCCGAATGGAACGGTACCGCTATCACGCAAGTCCTTCGTCCCGCCGACAAACGCCTACCCAAGCCTGTGATGGGCCGCAGCATCCGCACCGCCCGCTGGCGCTACAGCGACTGGGCCGAGGGCAAATCGGGTGTGGAGCTGTACGATCACGCCTCTGACCCCATGGAATTCAACAACCTCGCCCTCAAGCCCGATGCCGAAGCCAAGGCCGTGATGCAGCGCCTGCGCAAACTACTCGAGAAAAAAGCCAGCGGCAAAGTGCCCACCACGCCGTTTAATC
>DPAW01000224.1:0-1965 GCA_003517285.1 Verrucomicrobiales bacterium | reverse complement strand
TGCCCACCACGCCGTTTAATCCGAAGCGACTTTGATACGATTCTGTTTAATCCTGCTGGCCACGTGCATTGCTGTTCGGGCGGCGGATTCGTTACCGCCGCTCAAAAAAGTGCCGCAGAATGTGGCGGAGCTTTGGGCGGGGTATGATCCGCGCAAGGAGCCGTTGCGGACGGAGGTGGTGCGCGAGTGGGAAGAAGATGGAGTGACCATTCGGTACGTGCGGTACTTCATAGGGACGTTCAAAGGCAAGCCGGCTTGGATGGCGGCGTTTTATGCGATGCCAAAGGGCGGGAAGAAATTGCCGGGTGTGTTGCACATGCACGGAGGTGGACAGCGGGCGAATTTGCATTTGGTGAAGTATCATGCGCGGCGGGGATACGCGGCGTTGTCGGTGAACTGGGGCGGACGTCCGATGGAGGGGGCGAAGCCGGACGAGGCGAACACGGACTGGGGTGCGGTGGATCCGACGCAGAACAATGTGCCCGGGTATTTTAATGTCGCCCCGGGTGAAAAGTTTTTGGACGCACAGGAGTCGCCGCGGAACTGCAACTGGTTCTTGCTGACGCTTGGGTGTCGGCGCGGATTGACGTTTCTGGAGCAGCAGCCGGAGGTGGACGGCCAACGGCTGGGTATTCGGGGGCATTCGATGGGCGGCAATCTCACGATGTACGTGGCGGGCACGGATGCGCGCGTGAAGGTGGCATCGCCCTCGGTGGGCGGCACGGGCTTTCGGCTCGATGCGTATTATCATGTGCCACCGCAGATTCGGCGGGTGACAGGCGATCGCGAGTTGTTCCGGCGCACGATGGGCTACCAATTTTACGCGCCTCGCATCAAGGTGCCGCTGCTGCACTTGGGGGCGAGCAACGATTTCCATGGGCAGATGGATGCCACCTACGCGACCGGCGCGCGCGTGCCCAAGGACGTGCCGCAGCGGTTCGTCTTCGCGCCGCATTTCAACCATCGCTTCAACCCCGCGCAACAGGTGGCGCGCATCCTGTGGCTGGATCAGCACCTGAAAGGCGGCGTGAAACTGCCGGCCACACCGAAGAGCGAGTTTGGTCTGGGCAAAACTGCCGTGCTGTACGTGACGCCGTCGCGCGAGTTGCCAGTGAAGCGCGTGGAGATTTATTACTCGATCGATCCCGATCCGCGCTCGCGATTTTGGCGCAGCGCCGGCGCGCTCAACCTCGGGGGACACTGGCAGGCGGGATTGGAGTTGGAGGACTTGAACCGGCCGTTGTTTGCCTTTGCGAATGTGATTTATGAATTGCCCAAGCCGGTGACCCTGCCGCATCGGGGCGATGTGAAGGAGGTCTGCATCAGCTCATTGTTTCACGAGCTGAAGCCGGAGGAATTGAAAAAGACGCGCGTGCAACGTTCGGGCGGACCGAAGTTGGTGATTGATAATTTTCAGAGTGGCTTTCGTGATTGGTACACGATCAACGGGAACCATCGTCCGCTTTGGCAGCACTGGACGCGCAAGGTAACCGATCCCAAATGGCGCGGGCCCAAAGATGCAAAACTGGCGCTGACCATCCAAAGTGAGCAGCCGAATGTGCTGGGCATTGTGCTCCACGAAAACACGTGGCGGCATTACCGCGCCAAGAAACGCACCTACGTGGCCGAGGTGAATCTCAAGGGCAGCAAGGCGGAGACGGTGACGGTGGACTTGAGCGATTTCAAAAATGTGACCGACGGCGAGCCGTTGAAGAGCTGGGGTGAATTGGATGAACTCGGCCTCGTAGCCAAGGCCACGATTCGCGGGGCGAAGCCGGTTGAAGTGGCGGCGGATCCATGGCAGGGCCCGCAGCCAGTTTTCAAGCGGCTGGAGTGGATGTTGCCGACATCGCCGTGACGATCAAGTTTTCTGATTGCAAATCAGACTAGACTAGTCTAGTTTTTCCGCATGAAGGAAGTAGGCCTCTATCAGGCGAAAACGCAATTGTCAGCCTTGGTGGCGGA
>DPAW01000154.1:673-3329 GCA_003517285.1 Verrucomicrobiales bacterium | reverse complement strand
TCCCGGAGGGGTGGCTGAGTGGTCGAAGGCACACGCTTGGAAAGCGTGCGTAGGTTAACCCCTACCGCGGGTTCGAATCCCGCCCCCTCCGCCATTTCCACTTTCTCCCTTCTTCTATGGCGTTATCTTAATTCTATGCTAATGTAATGCATGCTTTCCAAGGTTCATGCGGCAGCGTTGCGTGGTGTGGAGGCGTCACCAGTGGAGGTGGAAGTGCATGTGGGCCCCGGCGAAGAGCGCATTATCGTGGTCGGCCTGCCGGATGCCGCAGTGCGCGAATCGGTGGACCGCGTTTCCACAGCGCTCACCAGCTCGGGCTATCATTTGCCGCCAGGCAAAACTACCATCAATCTTGCTCCGGCCGATCTACGCAAGGAAGGGCCAAGCTTTGATCTGGCCATCGCGCTGGCGTGGTTGATGGCCAGTGATCAGGCTTCGCCCGAACGCGCGGAGCTGTACGCACTGGTGGGGGAACTGGCATTGACCGGTCAATTACGCCGGGTGAAAGGTGTATTGCCCATTGCGTTGACGGCACGCGCCGAGGGACGCCGAGGATTGCTCGTGCCCGCAGATAATGCACCCGAAGCCGCCGTGGTGGAGGGGCTGGAAGTGATCCCGGTGAAAACCCTTCGTGAGGCGGTCGGGTTTCTGGCCGGCACCTCGCCTCTACTGCCTGTACGCGTGGATACCCAATCATTGTTCTCAAAGGCTCAAGCCAACGGCGGCGATTTGCAGGAGGTGAAGGGGCAGGAAACGGTGAAGCGGGCCTTGGAGATTACCGCGGCCGGCGGCCACAACCTGATCTTGATTGGCCCACCCGGCACGGGCAAGAGTATGCTGGCCAAGCGGTTAGGCGGCATCCTTCCACCGCTTACCTTGAATGAAGCGCTGGAAACCACACGTATCCACAGTGTGGCCGGTTTACTGGAGCCGCATCAGGCATTGGTGACGCAACGGCCGTTTCGGGCCCCCCACCACACGGCCAGTGATGCTGGGTTGCTGGGCGGCAACATTAACCCTTCGCCAGGTGAGATTTCGTTGTCGCATCATGGCGTTTTGTTTCTGGATGAATTGCCCGAGTTTCGACGCAGCGTTTTGGAAACCATGCGCCAACCGCTCGAGGAAGGGCACGTGACCATCAGTCGCGCCGCGGGCACGATGACCTTTCCCTCCGAATTCATGCTGGTCGCCGCTATGAATCCTACGCCGGATGGCAAGATGCCCAGTGAAAGCCGCAGTAGCCCGCGTGAAATCCAGAATTATCTCGGGCGCATTTCCGGGCCGTTGCTCGACCGCATTGACCTGCATGTGGAAGTGCCGCCGGTGAAGTTTCGCGAGATGAACGCCCAAGCCGGCGGCGAATCCAGTGCTATCGTCCGCGAACGAGTCATTGCTGCCCGCGATATCCAGCAGCGCCGCTGGCATGGCGCACCCGCGTGCAACGCTCGCATGCAACCGCGCGATTTGCAACGGCACTGCACGTTGGATGAGCCGGCGCGCCTGTTGTTGCACAGCGCCATGGAGGAATTGGATCTGAGTGCGCGGGCGTATGACCGCATTCTGAAGGTGGCCCGTACCATTGCGGATTTGGCGCACTCAGAAAAACTGACGGCCGCCCACGTATCGGAAGCCATTCAGTATCGGTCTCTAGACCGTCAGATTTGGACGTGAGCCTTCCGGCTATGCGCGACGCATTCCGCCTCCACTTCCGCGCACAAACGCGAACGAGCAAACCAACGCGTCAACCACACACACCCAAAAGCCAGCACCACGCCAGCCAACAGGTCCACGCCGTAATGATAACGCAGATACACGGTGGAGATCCATAATCCCACCGTCGGCGCCAGCACCCACCAGAAATGCGCACGGCGATGCTGAAAATCGAACATCAACAAAAACAACGACGCCGCCATGTGAATGCTGGGGAAGACATCCACGCCGTTGGTGCGTTGGGCAATAAATGCGCCGCCTGTTTCTGTGAGCCAACCGCCTGAGCGCGCGCCCATCTCCTCCAACGGCCCAATCGCCGGCATCAGCATGTAGCCCACATAACCCAGCGCATATACTGCGCCGAAACCTACCAGAGCAGCCCGAAAGACGTTCAGATCTTTCACGAAATAATAGAGTAGCCCTCCAATGATATAGTAAAAGAAAAACAAGTAACAGGCCATGAACACATCCGACACCCACGCAGCCGGTGCCAGCTCCATCAAACGCCGCGGCCAATCCCCCAGCCATGCCGCGTCCCATTGGGCCAACGCCGTGTCCTGATGCCAAATCATCGTCTCCAAGCCCCCGGGGTTATGCATCAACGGTACGGCTGTGGAGAGGGAAAAATACGTCAACGCACTCAGTAACAGGGTGGCACCCAAACGGACACGCCATCGGTAGGGAGAGGGATGCAACTGGCACCAGGTAATCACACTCGCCAGCGACAAGGTGTAAAAAAAGAATAGAATGGCGCTCGATTGACTAAAGCCGGCTGACCAACCCACCCGCAGCCAGATCACGCCCGTGACCAGCATGAAGAGCACTTCATGCGGCAGGATATGCCAACGCTCGGGGAGCTTAAGCGGGCCTTGCAGGGACTCCACCCACTCCCGCCGATTTTGCGGTGTAGACGACATCACACAGCCTTGGTAGGCAACGCGCTAGG
>DPAW01000154.1:0-289 GCA_003517285.1 Verrucomicrobiales bacterium | reverse complement strand
AGGCGATCCCGCCAAATCTCATAAAGCCGCGTAGTGGCCACCACATCCCGGACACAGTATTCGGCAATCTCCTTGTAACGGCCTGCTGCCATGAGATCGTTCACATCCATACCAGTCACCCCTTCGGCCTTGGGCGAATCAATGCCAAACACCTTGCAGTAAAAATCGAGATTGAACCGCCGCGCCGCGCCACCAAAACCGCCGACGTTGTAAAAAGTAAATTGATCAGCCAAGTCACAGTGCGGCTCAGTTTGAAAACGATAGCCCAGCCAATCTTTCCGGCTGATCG
>DPAW01000009.1 GCA_003517285.1 Verrucomicrobiales bacterium | reverse complement strand
TGGCGCTGGAAAATCACTGGGGCCTGGCGCGCACTCCAGAGGGCTTACTGCGGATCGCCAAGGCCTTTGACGGCAACCCTTGGCTGGGAGTGCTGATGGATACCGGCAATTTTCTGGAAAATCCCTACAAGAAACTCGAGATGATCGCGCCCCGCACCACCTTTGTGCAGGCCAAAACCTACTACGGAGGCGGTGAATGGTACACGCTGGATCTGGATTACAAACGGATTGCGGGTATCCTGCGCAAGGCGAACTATCGTGGCTATATCTCGATCGAGTTCGAGGGCAAAGAGGACGCCAAAACGGCTGTGCCCAAGAGCGTAAAACTGATGCGCGACACATTCGGCTCCTAACAAAGTGCGCTTGCCAAATAGATTGAACCGGAATTAAGTCCAAGAAACATGAAGAGCTTTTTCATTTCACTACTCGCCTTCTGGAGTGGCCTTTTGGCGGCCGCGGATCAAAACGCCACCCAGACCAAGGTGCACACCGTGAAGTCGGCGCCGTTTCGGATCGAACTAAACCTCAAAGGCGTGCTCACCCCGGCGCGGTTTGCGGAAATGAAAATCCGGCCGGAAATTTGGGCTGACCTCACGGTGGCTCGCGATGCCATGGCGCATGGCAGTCAAGTGGCCAAGGGCGATTTGTTGGTGTCTCTCAAAAAGGAAAAGATTGAGCAACAGCTCATGGATTGGGAATTGTCGCTTGAAGGTACTGCTCTGGACCTCGCCATTGCGCAGGCCGAATATGCCGTGGCCACCAACAATGCGGCTCTGGATCAACAGGCCGCGACGGAAACCCTCGCCCGCTTGGAGGCTGATGTGGAACGGTATCTGGCTAAGACCCGCGAGCTGAACACACGTTCGGCCGTGTACTCCCAGAAGAGCGCTGAGAACTCCCTGGCCTACGCGCAAGAAGAACTTAAGCAGCTCAAGAAAATGTACGAGGCCGATGATATCACGGAGGAGACCGAGGAGATCATTGTGAAACGCGCGCAGCATTCGGTGGATCGCGCCCTCCATTTTCTCAACCGCCAACGGCACAGCACCGAGACCTCTCTGGAGCTCACCCTGCCGCGTGAAGAGGCGGACAAGCAAACTGCCCTGACCCGGCAACGTCTGGCTACCGACCTAGCCCAATCCACCTTGGAGGAGAAATTATCCAAGCTAAAGGTGGAGCTGGATAAAAAAGTGCGCGCTCAGAATCTCGCAAAGAAAAACACCGTCAAGCTCCGGAACGATCTGGCGTTACTCACCGTGCGGTCTCCCATCGCCGGCGTGCTGTATCATGGCGCGTTTGTGGAAGGCATTTGGGGCGGCCGCAAGGGCGTGCAAACGAAACTACGCAAAGACGGCAAGCTAGTGGCCGGTGAAACCTTCATGACAGTGGTGGCTGCTGGTGAACTACGCGCCACGGCGACCTTGGGCGAGGCGGATTTGCGCAAGGTGGCACCCTCGCAAAAAGGCTGGGCCATTCCCACGGCAGATCCGGCCGCCCGTGTTGCGGTGACGGTAGAGAGTGTTTCCCGCATTCCCACGGCGCCCGGCCAATACACCGTGGCTTTCACGGTGGCAGTGGCCGATCAAAGCTACCTTCATCCCGGTATGACCTGTGCCATCCAAATGCGAGTGCTGGATAAACCCAAGGCCGTCACCATCCCGAGCAAGGCATTGCGCGCCACACCTCAGGGTGGCACGATGGTGTGGGTGAAAACCAAAACCGGCCACTTGGAACGCGAAGTGACACCCGGCAATTCGCATGCGGGTAAAACGGAAATCACCGAGGGACTCAACGAAGGCGATGAAGTCCTGCTTCCTTAGTTTGATTCTGACCCTAGCCTGGGGTTTGCCGGCCGCGGAAGTGCCGCGATTGCCGGATGTGAAGCCGCCGGGCAATGCCGTGGTGGAGAAATCCATCGAGCGCGGCGTTTATTTTTTGCTCGGCAACCAAAACAAGGATGGCTCCTGGGGCACACCGCGCAATACGAAGGGACTGAATATTTATGCCCCCACCTACCACAGCCATTATGCGTTTCGACTGGCGGTCACGGCATTGTGCACCTCGGCCTTGATCGAGGCGGGTGGTGACACACCGCAGGTGCGCGCGGCGATTCAGGATTCGGAAGCCTATCTGCTGGAGCATTTTCCCAAGCTGCGCCGGGCTACGGCCGACGCTATGTATAACGTCTGGGCGCATGGCTACGGATTGCAGGCCTTGGTGCGCTTGCGCGCCCGTGCGCAGCAGGCCAATGAGGCCGCCAAGGTGAAGCGGATTGAGCAGGTGATTGCCACGCAATTCGATCGTCTCACTCGCTATGAATCGGTGGATGGCGGTTGGGGCTATTACGATTTCCGGCTGGGCACGCAAAAGCCGGCGAGCAGTTCCATTTCATTTGTAAACGGCACGGTGTTGGTGGCCTTCTATGAAGCCAAGCAGGCGGGATTGGAGCCGCCGCCACATTTGGTGAAGCGCGCTCTAGCCGCCACTAAGAGGCAACATTTACCGGATGGGAGTTTTCTGTACGGCGAATATCTCAAGAATGGTCCGCGGCGCGGCATCAACCGGCCGGCGGGGAGTCTGGGCCGATCGCAGGTGTGCAATCTGGCACTGCGTTTATGGGAGGATTCGCGAATCACCGATCAGGTGATTGTGGATTGGCTGGATCGTTTGTTCGCGCGCAATGATTGGCTGGGCATTGGGCGTAAACGGCCGGTGCCGCATGAGGCGTGGTTTCAGATCGCCGGTTATTTTTATTATTACGGGCATTACTACGCGGGCTTGTTGCTGGATCATGTGCCGGCCAAGGATCGGCCGCGGCTGCAGGATCACTTGGCCACCACATTGATGAAGCTGCAGGAAAAGGACGGCGATTGGTGGGATTTTCCGTTGTACGATTACCATCGCCAATACGGCACGGCCATGGCGGTGATGACGTTGCAAAAATGCCTGCGCCCGATTGAGGAATCAACGCCCGACGGGACCCCTTGAATTTAGGATAAACGGACCAGCTAACTTCATGGCAAGTTTGCTGCCTTCATCCTGCTGCAGTTTCAATAGCCATTCCTCGCACTTCAGCTAGAGCACTTGGCGCATCCTGATAAAATTCCCGCATGATCCCGGTACTGACCGCGTCGGATATGGGCCATAGGGTGAAGGGGAAGTTTCCGTTCCGGCAGATGAAATGGTACGCGAGAGAGGACTCGAACCTCCACCCCTTGCGAGACCGGAACCTAAATCCGGCGCGTCTACCAATTCCGCCACTCGCGCGTTGGGCCTGTTTTCGGAGAAATCGGCCGTTTGGTCAATCGGCCTTTTTCATTGTCACCCCCATGCCCCGTCAGCACACTGCGTCCCCGTGCGTTTTCTGATGCTCAATTGGCGTGACCCACGCAGTCCCTTGGCCGGCGGGGCTGAGCGTGTGACGCTGGCTTATCTGCGCGGGCTCGTGGAGCGCGGTCATGAGGTTACGTGGTTTGCCAACGCTTTTCCTGGCGGCGCGCCGGAGGAAAAGATCGACGGTATTCGTGTGCTTCGGGAGGGTGGGAAATTCACCGCCTGGCTGGCTGC
>DPAW01000334.1:831-2626 GCA_003517285.1 Verrucomicrobiales bacterium | reverse complement strand
CAGCGCGAAAGCCAATTGATCAAATTCGCCTTCTCCCCGCTCTATGAAACGAGTGATGGCTTGATCGGCTTCGTTGTAGGATTGAAATGTCATTGCGGTTTTGCTCGGCCTCAAAGGCCCGGCTGGTTGTCCGCGACAGCCGGGAGATTGTTACTTTGTCGGTTTCTGCCAAGGGATGCTGCCGGATTTTTGGATATGTTGCATCAGGATTTGAATGAGTTCATTACCAACTTTGGTGTTCGGAGGCATGGGGTTTTCCTCGGCAGGATCCTTTTCGAGGTTAACCAATTGCATGGGTTCAAAGGGATGGTTTTGCAGTAGCTTCCACGGGCCGCGGCGAACGGCATAATAGGTGCGGCCTTGATAACGGCGGTTGCCTTCTTTCCGGACGAAGATCAGGGTGCGATTAGGATCGCCTTTGTCGTCCTTCAAAAACACATCGGCGAGGCTTAGGCCTTCGATTTCATGGGTGACTTTCGTGCCGCCGATTTCGCAGAAAGTGGGAAGTAAATCCATGGTAATGCCGATGGCGTCCGTGCGGCCGACGGGGATTTTGCCGGGCCAGACCGCGCAGGTGGGAACGCGAATGCCGCCTTCCCAGTGTTCCTGTTTGCCGCCGCGCAATTTACCATTCAAGGCGCCGTGCGGAATGGAGCCGCCATTATCTGAGGAGAATACAATGAGTGTATCCTTGCTGATGCCGAGCTCCTCGATGGTGTTAAGAAATTTACCGATCTCGTGGTCCATGTGTTCCACGAAGGCCACGTTAGTGGCGCGCTTGATGCTGAGTTGGGGCTCGCGTTTCTTCACTTTATCCAGCCAATCTTTCGGTGGCTGGATAGGGAAATGCGGGGCATTGTAGGCGAGGTACAGAAAGAAGGGCTGGTCTTTATTGGCCGATTGTTCCTTCACATAATTAATGGCCCATTGCGTGAAAATTTCCGTCGCATGCCCCTTGGGCTTGATGACCTCCTTGTTGCGGCGCATCCAGTTCACGCCGCCGCGAAGATGTGTCCAGTAATCATCCATCATGTCAGCGAGAAATCCGTGGAAAAATTCGAAGCCACGATCGTTGGGGATATTGGGCGATTCGAAGCCGAGATGCCATTTGCCGACCATGCCGGTGTGGTAGCCGGCCTTGTTCATCAGTTCAGGTAACGTTGGGCCAGTGGGCTTAAAATACCCCCAATTGCTCACAGCATTTTGGCGGATGACGCCGGGGGCACCGACAAGATCGGGGTAACGCCCTGTCAGCAAGGAAGCCCGAGTGGGCGTGCACACCGTGCAGTTTGAGTAAAACTGATCAAATCGCAGGCCGGAATTCATGAGTTTATCAATTGCCGGGGTGCGAATGTCTGTTCCGCCAAAAGATGAGAGATCGGAGTATCCCAGATCATCCACGAGGATCATCACGATATTTGGCTTGGCCGCCTGGCTGTGGGCCGCGGAAAGACAAATAATGATGGCTGTCAGTAATGTGCGCATGGCCGATTGTGTATCACAGGAGCGCAATGGGAACAGGAAATTTTGGACGTCAACTACCAAGCAGCTCATCCACTTTGCGTTTGATGGTCTCATCCATCTTGATAATCGGAGGCCATTCCCGCTTGAATCCTTCACCCGCTAACTTACGTGTGGCATCGAGTCCCATCTTGGAGCCGATGGCGATTTCCGGTGTAGCATGGTCAAGCACATCAGCCGGCCCGCGAGTGAGAATGCTGTCGCGTTGTGGATCCGTGTTTGCTCCCAGCCGGAAGAGCACCTCGCTAGTATTGTGTACATCCACATCGTCATC
>DPAW01000334.1:0-449 GCA_003517285.1 Verrucomicrobiales bacterium | reverse complement strand
TAGGCCTGCATGGGGTAGGTTTTTTTGATGCTCACAAAAACCAGATTGTGAAACACACCTTCAGCGGGCAGAGCGATGTCCACGATCTCCGGGAAATTCATCTGGAAGATGGGCAGAAACAGCGCGACGCTTGCTCCGCCAAGGTAAAAATCCTCCATCGGTGGTTGCCCTACGATGGTGCTCGGGTACACGGCGTCGCTGCGATGTGTGATGGCCGTAATGTGAAACGCGGGATAGTCTTCAGGTAGGGTGTAATAGCCGGTATGATCGCCGAACGGGCCTTCACTCCGGAGCGGTTCCGTGGGGTCGACATATCCCTCAATCACGATGTCCGCATTGGCGGGCACTTGGAGGTTGTTGGTCTCGCATTTCACGAGTGGCACGGAGTCGCGGCGGAGATAGCCGGCCAGCAATAATTCATCAAGTCCGTCGGGTAGCGGAGCGGTGGC
>DPAW01000314.1:2677-7044 GCA_003517285.1 Verrucomicrobiales bacterium | reverse complement strand
AAATGATTTTGGGTTTATCGAAACCCCCTACCGCAAGGTGGTGAAGGGTAAGGTGTCCGAGAAGATTGATTATCTGACCGCAGACGCCGAAGAGAAATACATCGTGGCCCAGGCCAACGCGCCGATCAATGACAAGGGCGTGTTCCAGACTGAGCGCGTGACCTGCCGCCGCAAGGGCGACTTTATCGACGTGCCGCCGACTGAGGTGGATTATATGGATGTGAGCCCGAAACAACTCGTTTCTGTGGCGGCCGCCATCATTCCGTTTCTGGAGCATGACGATGCGAACCGCGCTCTCATGGGCTCAAACATGCAACGTCAGGCAGTACCACTGCTCGAGGCGGAGGCGCCGTTTGTGGCCACCGGCATGGAAGGCCGCATCGCGCAGGATTCCTGCGCTGTGGTTAAAACCGAGGTGAGTGGCAAGGTCGCCTCGGTGACCGGTGAGCGCATCGTGATCACCAAGGACGGCGAAATGCCCGAGGGTAAACGCAAGTTCAAGCACGATCCGGAAGCAGGCATGTGGGTGTACGAAATGCGCAAGTTCCAGCGCTCCAATGCCTCCACCTGCATTAACCAAAAACCGCTCATCAGTCGCGGCGACACCGTGAAGGAAGGGCAGGTGATTGCCGATGGACCTTCTACTGATCAAGGTGAACTGGCACTTGGTAAGAACGTGCTCGTCGCGTTCATGCCGTGGAACGGCTACAACTTTGAGGACGCGATCACCATTTCACGTCGCATCGTGAAGGATGACGTGTTCACTTCGGTGCACATCTCCGAATACGAAGTGGCGGCCCGGGACACAAAACTGGGCCCCGAGGAAATTACCCGTGATATTCCGAATGTGGGCGAGGAAGCTCTGGCGGACCTAGGGCCGGATGGCGTCGTGCGCGTGGGTGCCGAAGTGAAGCCTGGCGATATTCTCGTGGGCAAGATCACGCCCAAGAGCGAAACCGAACTGGCGCCGGAAGAGCGCCTGTTGCGGGCCATCTTCGGTGAGAAGGCGGCGGACGTTAAAGACACGTCCCTGCGTGTGCCCAGCGGCACCACCGGCATCGTGATGGATGTGAAGGTGTCGGCCAAGGAAGAGAAGGTCACCAAGACCGCCGCCGCGGCCAAGAAAGGCGAGAAGCAGGTGCAGGACGAGTACAAGAAGAAGCTCGCTGATTTGCACGAGCAACTCACTGAAGCGCTCGCAAACATTCTCCTCGGCGAAAAGATTCCGTTGGATGTGGTGAACAGCGAGACCGGAGAGATCATCATTCCGTCCAACCGCAAGATCACTAAGACCCTACTGCGCAAACTCGCAGTGAGCTATGACAAGATCGAGATCGATCCTTCTCCCATACGGAACAAGATCAACGAAATTCTAGATACCTTCCGCAAACGTTTCGAAGACCTACAGATGGCCCACGATGACGAGCTACAGCGTGTGGAAGCGGGCGACGAAGGCGAGACCGGCGTGGTAAAGAACGTCAAAATCTACGTTGCCTCAAAGCGCAAGTTATCCGTGGGTGACAAGATGGCCGGCCGACACGGAAACAAGGGTGTGGTCGCCAAGATTGTACCGGAGGAAGACATGCCGTTCCTAAAGGATGGCACGCCGGTCGATATCTGCCTGAACCCACTGGGCGTGCCCAGCCGGATGAACGTTGGGCAGTTGCTGGAAACTCACTTGGGTTGGGCCGCGAAGATGCTCGGCCTGCACTACGCCACGCCGATCTTTGATGGTATTAGTGAAAAGAGCGTCCGTGAATACCTCCAACAAGCGGTGGACCAAAACGTCGAGCAGGTGGGCGATCCATTGGTGGGCGAAAACGGCAAGGCCTATCTCTACGACGGCCAAACCGGTGAACGCTTCGATCAAGAGATCGTGGTGGGATACATTTACATGCTGAAATTGGGCCACTTGGTGGCTGATAAGATTCACGCCCGTGCGGTGGGCCCCTACAGCCTCGTGACCCAGCAGCCGCTGGGTGGTAAGGCGCAGTACGGCGGCCAGCGCTTTGGCGAGATGGAGGTGTGGGCCATGGAAGCCTATGGCGCCGCCTATACCCTGCAGGAATTGCTGACCGTGAAGTCAGACGATGTGCAGGGCCGTACCCGTATTTATGAGAACATCGTGAAGGGCGATAATACGTTGGACGCCGGTATCCCTGAGTCGTTTAACGTGCTCGTTAAGGAAATGGAATCACTCGGCTTGGAGGTGAAGGTGGGCTACACCAACCCCTCGGAGAACAGCTCTGAAGCCGATGACACCCTCGCCGCCCTCGCCAGCTAAACGAAAGTAACCCGAAAGGATTTATCAATATGAGCAGCACCGATTCAGCCCGCGAATTACTCGGACTCGAGCGCGTCAACCTCGTGGATTATGTGCAGGTCTCCGTGGCCTCCCCGGAAACCATCCGGCGTTGGTCCAAGGGTGAAGTTAAGAACCCTGAGACCATTAACTATCGAACCTTCAAACCCGAGAAGGGCGGTCTCTTTTGTGAACGTATCTTCGGTCCGGTTAAGGATTGGGAATGTTCGTGCGGCAAATACAAGCGCATTAAGTATAAGGGTGTGGTGTGTGACCGCTGCGGTGTGGAGGTCACTCTTGCCCGTGTGCGCCGCGAGCGCATGGGGCACATTGAACTGGCCGTGCCCTGCAGCCACATTTGGTTTTTCAAATGCATGCCATCACGCCTCGGGCTGATGCTGGACATGACCGGCCGTCACCTTGAGCGTGTAATTTACTACGAGGATTATCTCGTGATAGATCCGGGCGACACGCCTTTGGAACGTAATCAACTCCTCACTGAGGCGGAGATGCGCGAGGCGGTGGAAACCTACGGGCCGAACGATAGCCTTGATGAGGGCGGCGCTTTTGTCGCGAAGATGGGTGCCGAGGCGGTGTACCAGGCGCTTGAAAAAATTGACTTGGATCAGGGTATCGACGAATTGCACGAGGCCATGACCAAGACGCGCAGCAAGCAAATCCGCAAGAAGCTCGCCAAGCGCATCAAGCTCTTCAACGGCTTCAAGGAATCGGCCACGCGACCTGAATGGATGATCCTCAGCGTGCTGCCGGTGATCCCGCCGGATCTACGCCCGCTCGTGCCGCTGGAAGGCGGTCGCTTTGCGACGTCGGACTTGAACGACCTTTACCGTCGCGTGATCAACCGCAACAACCGTCTGAAAAACCTCATGCAGTTGAAGACCCCCGAGGTCATCATCCGCAACGAGAAACGGATGCTACAAGAGGCCGTGGACGCGTTGTTCGACAACGGTCGTCACGGCCGGGCTGTGACTGGCGCGGGTAACCGCGCGCTCAAATCGCTGTCCGACATGCTTAAGGGTAAGGGCGGTCGTTTCCGCCAAAACTTGCTCGGCAAGCGAGTAGATTACTCCGGTCGTTCGGTGATCGTTATCGGACCAGAGCTGAAGCTTAACCAATGCGGCCTGCCCAAGAAGATGGCGCTCGTGTTGTTCGAGCCATTCATTATTCGCCGGCTCAAGGAACTTGGCTATGTGCACACCGTACGTTCGGCCAAGAAACTTATCGAGCGCCAAACCCCGGAGGTTTGGGACGTGCTGGAAGAGGTGACTAAGGGCCACCCGGTGATGTTGAATCGCGCCCCCACGCTGCACCGTTTGTCCGTGCAGGCGTTTGAGCCAGTCCTAATTGAGGGCTCGGCCATCCGCGTGCATCCGCTGGTGTGCACCGCGTACAACGCGGACTTCGACGGAGATCAAATGGCTGTGCACGTGCCGCTCTCGGTGGAGGCACAAATGGAGGCTCGCTTATTGATGCTGGCGCCCAACAACATTTTCAGCCCGTCTAGCGGTAAGCCGATTATGACGCCGACGCAGGACATCACCCTAGGATCCTACTACCTCACCGTGGAGCCACGCCAGTTGCCAAGCAAGAAGGGTAAGAAAGAGCAGCGCATTCCGATGTTTGCGAACATGGACGAAGTGTTCTTCGCTCTGGATGAGGAGGACATTGATCATCATTCACGCATTCACTTGGCCAATCCGGATCGTGGTAAAGACACTGTGTACGGCGACAAGGAAGCCACGGTGATCACCACCACCGCTGGTCGCGTGGTGTTTAGCGAAATTTGGCCCGAGGAAATGGGTTTCCCGAACTTCGAGGTCGCTAAGGGCAAGCTTGGTGAATTAATTGGCAACTCCTATAAGTTTGCGGGTCAGAAGAAGACCGTGGTGGCGCTGGACAAGCTCAAGGAGCTGGGCTTCAAGGAAGCCACCAAGGCCGGTGCTTCTATCGGTATTGATGACATGATCATTCCGGCCGAGAAGAGCCAGCAGATCAAGTCTGCCCAGAAGGAAATTGATGATGTAGAGAAACAGTACCGCAAGGG
>DPAW01000314.1:0-2343 GCA_003517285.1 Verrucomicrobiales bacterium | reverse complement strand
GGCGAACGCTACAACAAGATCATCGATATCTGGACACACGCCACGGACAAGATCTCCAACGTGATGTTGGAGACGCTCGAGGCCAATCAGGGTAAGGACGAGTACAACCCCGTCGCACTCATGGTGGATTCCGGTGCACGTGGTAACCGCCAGCAGGTTCGTCAGCTCGCTGGTGTGCGTGGCCTGATGGCCAAGCCAAGTGGCGATATCATTGAGAAACCGATTCTCTCGAACTTCCGCGAGGGTCTTACTGTGTTGGAGTACTTCATCTCTACGCATGGTGCACGTAAAGGACTGGCTGATACCGCCCTCAAGACAGCGGATTCTGGTTACATGACACGGAAGCTCGTGGATGTTGCTCAGGACGTTATCATTCGGGAAACTGATTGTGGAACAAGCAATGGTATTTGGTTGGAGGCTATATACGAAGGCGAAGAAGAGGTCGTGCACTTAGCTGACCGCCTTGTAGGGCGTCATTCTTGTGAAGATGTGATCAATCCATTTAATCCGGATGAATTCTTCGTGCGTGCCGGTGAAGAGATCGACGAGAAAAAAGCCGCAGCTATTGAGGACGCTAACATTGAAAAAGTTAAAGTGCGTTCGGTGCTCACTTGTGAAACGCGTTACGGTGTTTGTGCCTGTTGTTACGGTCGTAACCTGGCTACAGGCAAGACTGCTGAGCATGGTCAGGCTGTTGGTATTATCGCTGCTCAGTCAATTGGAGAGCCGGGCACTCAGTTGACCATGCGGACCTTCCACATTGGAGGTACCGCGTCCTCTGTCTTTAAGCAGCCGGAAATCAGCGCCCGTGAAGGTGGTGTGGTCAAGTACGAGGGCCTCCGGATTGTGGACCTTGAAGACGGCAGTCACATTGTTCTGAACAAGAACGGGCGCGTGAGTATTCATGATCCCAAGACTAACGCGGAGATTGAGGATTATGATATCCCGATAGGTGCTGTAGTGTCTGTGGCGGACGGTGAAACCGTTAAGAAAGGTCAGACCTTTGTGCAGTGGGATCCATACAACGTGCCGATTCTCTCTGAGAAGGGTGGTAAGATCGTGTTCCACGATATTATCGAGGGCGTGACCATGGATCACGAACTGGATGCGGCCACCGGTCAGGAATCCATGGTGATCATCGAGCACAAGGAAGATCTCCATCCGCAAGTGATTGTGGAAGACAGCAAGGGCCATGCCGTTGCGGATTATCCGATACCGGCCGGTGCTCACGTGACGGTGGATGAAGGTGATAAGATTGCTCCTGGTACTTTGTTGGCTAAGACACCGCGGAAAACTTCTAAGACTAAGGATATTACTGGCGGTTTGCCGCGTGTATCCGAATTGTTTGAAGCGCGCCAACCTAAGGATGCTGCAGAGATTGCTAAGATTGATGGCGTCGTGGATTTCGGCCCAATTGTCCGAGGCAAGCGCTCGCTCATTCTCACTAATGAAGATTCCGGTGAGGAAGAAGAGCATCTCGTGCCGATCGGTAAACACTGTATTGTATTTAAGGGCGACTTTGTGAAGAAGGGGCAGCAACTTACCGAAGGCCCGATCTTACCTCATGATATATTGGATATTCTCGGACCAGAGAAGTTGCAGGCATTTCTTGTGAATGAAGTTCAGGAGGTGTACCGCCTTCAGGGTGTGACGATTAATGATAAGCACATCGAAATGATCGTACGCCAAATGCTTCGTAAGGTGCGTATCACGGAGGCTGGCGACACCACGTTCTTGTGGGGGGAGCAAGTCGACAAACTTACGTTCGAAATTGAGAACGAGCGCATTGAAGAGATGGGTGGTCAACCTGCTGAGGCGAGTCCGGTGTTGCTGGGCATTACTAAGGCTTCGGTGGAAACCGAGAGCTTCCTGTCCGCGGCGTCCTTCCAGGACACCACTCGCGTGTTGACCGAAGCGGCCACCCTTGGCAAGAAGGACACCCTTCACGGCTTTAAGGAAAATGTGATCATGGGTCACATCATTCCGGCCGGCACTGGGTTTGATGGCCATCGCAAGTTGAACCTCAAACCACTGGTGGATCCGGTGGAAATGGATGAGGAAACCAACCTGTTGTTGGCCCCGGAAACCGAAGAGCCGAACCCATTGGTGGGTTAGTCTCGGCCGAGCCGGAACATAAAAGTGTGTGATGAGAAACTTTTTGCAAAAAAAGTAAGAAAACTTGTTGCACTGGGGATAACCTTTGGTAATATCCCGCCCCCGTTTGCCAAAAACAGCGCGGTAACGCGCTTTTTTGCAAGGTATTTAAGATAAAATGCCAACCATTAACCAGTTGATCCGCAAAGGGCGGAAGAAGATTAAGGAGAAAAGCACGTCTCCGGCTTT
>DPAW01000262.1 GCA_003517285.1 Verrucomicrobiales bacterium | reverse complement strand
TCAGGGATCACTCCGCCGGGGAGAAGGGTTGCGCAGATTAAAAATGCGCTGGCGCACAGGATTGAATTTCGATGATTCATGCTCGTTTAGTTCACTCGTATAACGCGGAAATAACGCGCGCTCACATTGCTGATATTCAAGGCATCTACCCCGCTGGTACTGGTGCGCGGTGTGCCAATGTTGTTCCACGAATAGCGATCGTTGGAGGATTGCACCTGATAACGGGCTCCGTATTGGGAGACCCATCGCAGATTGGTACCGCGGCCTGTGCGTACGATGCCGGCCGGAACTGCCTGTTGGCTAGTGTTGTTGGCCGTCGCGGCACTCGCAATGGCATTGGCCTGAACGGCTTCTGCTCGAGCTTGCGCGGTGTTGGCCGCTGCAATCTGGCTTGCCTGGCTGCCGGATGCGGTTTGACTGGCTGCCGACTGTGAATTGGCTGCGGTCCGCGGTTGCCCCAACCTAATATCCGATCCCGCGGCAGTGATGCGCAAGGCGCTCGGTCGTGTGCGTGAAAAGGTGCTGCCCAACAACATGCTCGAGCGCGTAGGCGATGTTCCCACGGAAGATTCCGCAGAGGCATATTGGCGAACCGGCGCAATATAGGACCGCGTGGAGCCCAAGTGCTGCCGCGCCTGACCGCCCGCCTGATATCGCTGAGTAAGCCCTCCCAAGGCATTGAGTGCCGCGGTGGAGGCACTCGGCAAGGCGGGCGTCGGCACCGATGATTGAGCCCGCGGCGTGGCGGCCACGGAAGTGGCCTGCGGCGCAGAATCGGCTGGTTGCGGCTGAGGCGGCGGCACTGCCTCCACCACTTGCGGAGTAGGCGGCACTGGCACCCGCACGGGTGCAGGAGCCACGGTTTCCACCGTTGGAGGTGGAGGCGACGTTGTGGGTTCATCGACCGGTTGCGGGGCCGCCGCCACTTGCAGCGTCGCGGTGCCAGCAATGTTCTGAGCTTGTTGCGCCTTCAAAGCAGCCGCGCGTTCGCGCTCGGCCACGACGCTGGGATTTGTTTGGCGCTGGACAGGTTCATCTCCCACCACTTCCACTTCACCCGCACTCAGGTCCGTGGCAGCCGGCAAACTGCTGCCGTCATGCAACACATAACGCTGGGCGGACAGGATCGAGTGATCAGCCCGAATGGTGTTGGCCCAAACCGCCAGGATTTGCTGGCCTCCATCGGATGCCAAAGCTGGCGTCGCTTGATCGAAATTTTCCTGGGCATTCACGCCAAACTCCGTACCGCCAGACAACAACCGGCCGCGCACCCCCAGCCCACCGGCATCCTGCCCAAAGCTACTCCAAGCCATCATCACCCCGGCATTCACCGCCGCTAGCACGGGGCTATCCTGTGCGCCGGGCAAAAATGTGTTCACGCGCTGGGCTTCTCCATTCGGCAGACCATTGGAGGCGTATTGCCTGGAAAATACCTCGGTAATATTGCGCGAACTCACTTCATCACGCTGCGTCCAAGCGGCCACAAAACCGCCAGCAGGCAGGGCAGTCAATGACACTTCCGTGGCGACCACATCCCCTTCGTTCAATTGAAATTCGTTACCCGCCGTGTCAGACACTCCAATAAACCGCGCCAAAACGTTTCGGCGTAAATTCGGTGCGCCGGAACTATTCTGGCCTGCCACTGATTCACCCACCCAGGCCACCACAAACTGACTCACGCTTAGTGCCGCTACTGCCGGGCGGGATTGGTTTTGATTAGTGGTTTGGCTCACCCGAAATTCAGTGCCAACCTTGGAGCCCGTTTGACTGAATCGTTGCCCATAAATTCCCTCCCCAGAACCATCCTGTCCATCACTGGCCCACACCACTAATACGTTCCCGTTCGCAAGCGCGGACACGGCCGCATCGGATTGCACACCGGCTTGGAAGGAATTAACTGGTTGAATATCCGTTTGAAATTGCCCTTGGGCATCCAGAAAACGAATGAAAATATCCTGCGAAGACCGTGGCCCTGATTCCCACACCACCACGGAACGCCCCTCCGGAAGCGCGGCCACGGCGGGATTTAAATCGTTTTGACCGGTGATATTTTGGCTGACCACCTGGGGCACTCCCACCCCGCGGTAATCGGCACCGAGCGCCTGCACCACCACCCGTTCACCGCCGCTATCGACCGTGGCATTTTGCCACGCCACCAAGCCGCCCTCACGATGCAGTGCCACTGATGGGTGTTGCTGATGCCCGGCGATATCACCGACCAACGGAAATTCACCCCCTTGCGGCGTGATTGCCCCATGGGAATGCCCCACCAAAGCACACAAAAAAATTGTAGTGTTTAACGCAGGAAAAGACCTCATTTCCCCCCTTATTTAGAAACCCTCGCTTCCAAAAACACATCCCCCCGACGCGTCTTCAGTGAGTTTTCCTAAACCTCCTTGGAGTCAGAATACTATTTATTACACTGTTGTCAACAGCATATTCAATACACTACCAACCATAACTCAGCACAACTTTGAAGATGGTTTTTATTCGATTGAAGAATTAGTATCGAATGGACCGCTAGTCCAACTTTTCCCTGTTACTGAGTGAAGGCGAATTACTCTGCGGCCCGTAGATGCATTGGAATCAGCCCAAGAAGCATTCGCATCAAAAACACCTCCTGTGATGGTGATTGTTCTTGCATCGTTCGAAAAAGTAATTTGCCCACTACCAACCGGAAAGCTGGATGGGAAAGGAGCCCCCGGAGTTAAACCTGTAATATCCAACCCAGGCGCGAAAGCAGAGCTGAGACTATCATCCATGAATTGGATCCGGTTGATTCCGAAGAAATTATTACCAGTAATAACCAAACTATACGGGACTCCTGCAGACGAATTGCGATCATAACCCTGACCAGACACAGTAGCATCATTGATTCTATTATTTACACTAGCTACTGCAGGCGTAATTGAAAGCCACTGCGAAGCCGCCGCCCCTGCGAATGTAGCGTTTGCGCTAAGTGTGAATTGATCATCAGGCCCAGAACTATCCACGCCTCCGGCCGACCAAGGGTTGTAAAATCTAAGTCGCCTACTGTCGGTCACCACCGAATCTAGTAGCTCTGGATTCGTGAATGCACTCGCGTTTATATCCACGCTGGTATCTGAATTAAAGTGTATTCCATTTGCAATGTTGCTCGACTCAAAATAAGGGCTAGCCGTAAGAGTATCAGTAAAATTAATATGCGTGCCGTTAACGTCAGATACAATATCCACCCGGGCCAAAAGACGAAATCCACTGCCTGTGACGGTCATATTACCATCATCTCGATCCCAATTGTTCTGAGGATTGATGGCATTGATCGTAATCGGCACCCCAACCAGAAAATTAGCATCCGTAGCAGATAAAGCTGGACCTTCACCCACCCCAGTTCGATTTGACTCCAATCGTAGCCGCATGAAATCGGTGGTACGATTGGCATCAGCGACCGTTGGATTGGTAAACGCGGAAACCGTTGCTTGATCAATAGTGATCAAATTATCAGTAACGGTAACGCCCGGAGTTATCCCTGGAGGGGCGGCAATGTTTATTACAGGCTCTGGATTGAGATCTGTGCCATCAGATTCTTCAATCACTATACGTGTTACCGCCCGAAGCCCTTGCCCATGTATCTGCAACACTTGACGACCTGCTCCCACAGAACGGTCCCATAATCCCCCAGCAATTGGTGTGAATGACCATGTCTGACCATTAGTAACGACATCAGGCAATGCAGTGCCATCGGTGGTTCCAGACAACCCGACATCCAGAGAATAATCTGTATTACTCGGCTTAAAATTAACATTAAACGGATCAGTGAAAGTTACTTCACCAAAGCCATTGTTTACTTTTAGTCGAGCCTGATATGTGCCAAAACCATCCGCCCTAGCATCGTTGAATCCACCAACCGGATCGGTACTTCTATTTCTCGGAGCAGCAGCCAGCTGAATCATAGAACCATCTGGATTAACATAAGCACCTACGAAACTCGCGGTCAAAGGCGGGATGAATGATTGCCCATTTCCTTGCACTAATTCAACAGAACTGGCCGTACTCAACGCTGTGCCGCGGATAATAATCCGATTGTCGCGGCGAAGTGGACTGGTCGAATTAATATCAACTTCAACATTCGAATCATTAACATATGTTAACCGCGTTATTGTGGGCAAACCCGACACAAAATCCATTGTCTTGCCGTTGGGCAAACTCAAGGTATTGGACGTCCCTCGACTCACTCGAACAACGACCCCACTCGCATCACCCAATCCAGTGAATATCGAAGGGTAAATTATCGCCTGCGTATCACTTAGTATTGAAACTGTACTGGTGTTTAAAGCTTGCCCTGCTGCAGCATTGGAACCGGTTGGAAAGAACCCATTTCCGTTAGATAAATCCAATCGAATATTTGACATGGTACTATTGTCATCGGTCGACTTGATTTGTTTGGACAAAAATCCTCTGCCATACAACATCAGTGGATCGGTGCGGTTATAAAATAACCCATCATGCGAGGTACCTGTAAGTACAACACGACCTGTAAGAATGCTAAATTTATCCTCACTAACAGCACTTTTTCCAACAGTATTCCATACATGTATCTGACGGGCTAGCCCTTCAGCCTCATACCTAATCTTCCCTGGAAGAACATTTATTTGGCGGTCATTCACAACATCAAAATCCGCCCCTTCATAAAGCAACTGCACCACCGCCCCATTGGCATCCACGATCTCGATCGCCGTGGCGTTCCGCAAGTGTTGCCCCATGATCGTCAACGTTTCCGTTGTGCGCGTCAGCGAGTTGGGATCAATCGCCGTTTGCCCGCCATCATCGGATACCAGCGTGATCATTGGCACCGAGGTCACCGGATAAATCGTATTCTCAAACAAATTTTTGAATGAAGTCTCGTTCGGAAATTTCACAATATCCAGCGGTCCCGGACCATTTATGTAGGCCCATTGCTGTTGAGAGACCGGCAAGGACTGGTTCCCCACCACGCTAATTTCACCACTCCACACCACCTCAAAACCACCATAGCCAATGGTATCGTTAAACGTAATGGTCATCCCCGGCGTATTTGCTGCCGGCGCCAACGACCAAATGCCCGGACCATTTAAACCCACTTTGCGTTGAAAGGTCCGGTTGTAATAAGCCGTGCCCGTGGCGGTGATCGCTTCCCCCGCCCAAATTCGAGCTACGGGTCCGGCGGTCGTAGCTGGCGTCGCAGTTGTGGTCGGCGTATCCACTGAAGGTACAGTCCGGTTAAACGCCACCGGCATCCCCGCTGCGGTTGGCGCAATGGCTCCAGCAGTGAATAGGAAATCCGGTGCCTCAACCGTCCGCCCGACCTGCTGCTCAAAATACTGTGCAGTGGCTCCCGTAAACGACACCGATGCACCCGGTGTGGTATCCGTCAAGGTAGCAGGGTTAGGCAAATTGGCCTGAACATTGGTCATGAACGTGTCCCACCACACATAGTTGGTGGCGATATGGTTCATGTTCATCAGAGAATCATATGATGTTTGATAGAATTGTATTGTATCAATACCACCTCGGTATGCCCAGGCCATCTTACCTACATTAACCCCGGTGAACGTTGGAGCTGCCCCGGTCATAAATGGCGTCATGGTCGCTGCCGCCGGACCGCCAAACTGGCCCAACGGATGCGTAGAGGAATATTGTGCCGGCAATCCTGCCGCATTCCGAGCTGGAAAAATACCCTGGCTACGGTTGTACAACTCAGACCCCGAGGGCAGCATCGAACCACTGTGCTGCCCCAGTTGCGGATGGCCCTGTAACCAGTAAGTGTAATCCGCCGGGATCGTCAATGTGTACGGGTTGAACTCCATGACCACCGTGTTCGTTTCATACATGTACTTCAACCCTCCTGCATCGTCGTATGTCAGCGCGTGGCGAGGCTGGTACATTCCTCCCATGGCATTCATGCCATCATAAAACACTCCGAAACTATAAGAACTAGGTACATCGGTCCACACCAAGTCTGTGTTGCCGTAAAACGCATCCACGATGGCCGCCACCGCGGAGTAGGCATTGCCACTAGTGTCCGACGTGAACTCTTCCAGATCCATGTTCACCGCATTTAACGCCGCAGGATCTCGAGCGCCGCCAGCAGTCACACCCGCCGGGATCGTGAAGCCGGGGATTTGGTCATGCACCAGGCGGTATGAATATTGGACATTATTGATTCGGTCCGACGCTGCGTATGTGACGGGATCATAATTTTTCAAGGCCACTGAAAATGTCGCCGAGCCACCCGCCGCTTCCACAACGCAATTCGTGGCCGTAAAGGCATACCGGTAAGGATTCCCCAACCCTAGGTAATTCACCATCATACCCAAAGCTAAGCTCTTAATATCCATCAGATTTTCGTTCTGAGCGGTCAAGTTGAGCCATGTTGTGTTGAAATTCCCCCCAAACCCATGCCGCGCCAAATTCAATTCGGACATGCCCAAATAACTGCCATCGCGCGGCACAAAAAAGTCATTCAATACGTGCATCGCATCGTTCACTGCCGCGATCCCCTGCTCTCCAAAAAACTGAACAAAGGACGCATCAAACCCGTAGGTGAG
>DPAW01000298.1 GCA_003517285.1 Verrucomicrobiales bacterium | reverse complement strand
GCAAATGCTGCAGCGCATGGCGCAAGTCGCCGCCACGATGATCTGGTGTGTGCCCGAGAATATCCCGCACCACACGCAGCACATGCCGGTTGCCTTTGGCGGGGGCGACGTATTTTTCCACACGCTCGGTAAACAACGTGAGGCCAACCTTGTCGTTGTTGCGTTGGGCGGCAAAGGCGAGCACGGCGCCGACTTCAGCGGCCAGTTCGCGCTTGGTTTGGCGGCCGCTGCCAAAGGTGCCAGAGGCGCTCAGATCAACCACGAGCATGACGGTGAGTTCGCGTTCCTCAACGTACTGTTTAATAAACGGCTGGTTCAGGCGGGCAGTGACGTTCCAGTCGATGTGGCGCACCTCGTCGCCGGGTTGATATTCCCGGATGTCATCGAAGTCCATGCCCTGACCCTTGAAGACACTCTGGTACTGGCCGATCATCAAATCGCTGACCAGCCGGCGGGTGCGGATCTCGATCTGCCGCACTTGAGCCTGGAGTTCGGGCAGGTTCATGGGCTAGGGTACGGGCAAGTGATCGAGCAGCACTTGCACGATTTGTTCGCTGCTTTTCTCCTCCGCCTCGGCTTCGTAGGACACATGCACGCGATGGCGTAGTACATCCATAGCGATGCTCTTCACATCCTGCGGCGTCACATAACCACGGCCCTGAACGAAGGCGTGGGATTTGGCGGCGAGCGTGAGGAAAATGGTGGCGCGCGGCGAGGCTCCCAGCTCGATGAGACCTTCGGCGGGGATCTTGTATTTGCCCGGATCACGCGTGGCGCACACGAGGTCCACGATATAATCCTTCACCTTGTCATCCACATAAATGGTATCGACCACCTTGCGCGCGGTGAGGATTTGCTCGGCCGTCACCACTTGAGAGGCGGTGGGTAAATCCTCTGTCTTGGCCCAGTCATCCAAAATCCGTCGTTCGTCGGAGCGCTCGGGATAGGTGATCACCACCTTGAGCATGAAGCGGTCCACCTGCGCCTCGGGCAGTGTGTAGGTCCCTTCCTGTTCGATGGGGTTTTCCGTTGCCATCACGAGGAAGGGAGCGGGCAGGGAGTAGGTCGTGGCGCCGATGGTTACCTGCTTTTCCTGCATGGCCTCCAGTAGCGCGCTTTGCACCTTGGCAGGGGCGCGGTTGATTTCATCCGCCAACACCAGATTGGCAAATACCGGCCCTTGGCGCGTAGTGAATTCGCCGGATTGCGGATTGTATATCTGCGTGCCCGTCACGTCGGCTGGTAGCATGTCCGGCGTGAACTGAATGCGGGAGAAGTTGACGTTTAACGTGTCGGCCAGCGTTTTGATCGCCAGCGTCTTGGCCAGCCCGGGCACGCCTTCGAGCAGCACGTGGCCATTGGCCAGCAGGCTGATCACCAGCCGTTCCATAAGGTAGGATTGGCCGACAATCACCTTGCCTGCTTCGCTCAGCAACGGCTGAACAAATGCGCCTGCCTCAATGACCCGTTGATTGGCCGCCTCGATTTCGTCCCGATTCATGCCGGGAGGGTAACTGCAGAGGGCGCAGGGCTAAAGGCCGAAAAATTTTTGCCAGGTATCCTCGTTGAAGCCGGTGAGGCCGCCGGATTTGTTGACCACAAATGGTCGCTTCACAAGGTTGCCGTTGGTGTTGAGGATATCGATGGCCTGCGCTTCGCTGAGTGTCGGGAGGTTATCCTTTAGGTTCAGCTTCTTGTAATCGCCGCCCGAAGTGTTGAAGAGTTTACGGATATTGCCCTCGCTGGCCTTAAGCACACGCCGCAGTTCGGTCTTGTTGGGCGGAGTCTCCCGCACGGGAACGGCCTTGTACTCAATCCCCTGAGCGTCCAGCCATTTGAGTGCTTTGCGACAGGTGCTGCAGCCTTTGTACTCGTAGACCTTGGTGGTGGGCATGGGCGGAGCATAGCTCCCTATTAAAGCTGGGTGAAGAGATATCGTGCCTGAACCACATCTTTTTCAATCTGCGCCCGCAAGGCGTCCAGTGAATCGAAGGACTGTTCCTCGCGTAATTTGCCCACGAAGGTTAGCGCGCAGACACGGTCATAAATCTCCTCGTCGAAATCCAGCAAATGCGCCTCCACATTCAGGGTTGGATCCGGATTCTTCATGGTGGGCCGCAGCCCGATGTTCACCGCGGCGCGGTAGGGTTCGCGATCCACCTCTGCATGCGCGGCATACACGCCATTGGGCGGCGTGCAACGGCCGGTGATGTCGAGGTTTGCAGTGGGAAAACCCAGTTCCCGTCCGCGTTGATCGCCGCGGATGACCTTGCCCGCCAGCGCGTACTCCCGCCCGAGCATCTGCCCTGCCAGATCCAATTGCCCACCGGCGATCGCCTGTCGAATCCGCGTGCTGCTCACCGTCTCCCCATCCAACGCCACACTGGCCGTGCCATGCGCCACAAAATGAAGTTCCTGGCCGAGTTGATGCAGTAAATCGACGTTTCCTTTTCGACCCTGACCAAATGCGAATTGGGCGCCGACACAAATGGAGCTGATGCGGCCGAGATCAACGGCCAATCCCTGAATGAATGCCTCGGCAGGGATTTGACTCATCGCCTCGTCAAAGGGAAGGATCAAGGTGGCGTCCACGCCCAAGGCGCGAATGGCTTCGAGGCGTTGGTCGACCGACTGAATCAACAGCGGCGCCCG
>DPAW01000075.1 GCA_003517285.1 Verrucomicrobiales bacterium | reverse complement strand
AGAAGTTTGCCGAAGCGGGCCAGTCGCTGGATCAGTTGCTGCGGGAATTCAAGGAGTACGATCAGCGCGCGGATGCCGTTCGCCATAATGCTTTGTGCAAACATCGGGCAGAAGACTACGCGGCGAGTCTGGCGTTGTGCCGTGAATTCTTGACCGCCAATGCCGAGGCGGTTGGCGCGGCGGACATGATGTTTCTCGAGGGGGAAAATCGGTTTTTCCTCGATCAACCCAAGGAAGCGGTGGTGGCTTACGAGGCGTTTATCAAGGCGCACGATCAGCACGGGCAAATCCCCGTGGCGCGGATGCGTGTGGGCGAGGCGTACTTTCAGGGTAAGGAATGGGATCAGGCGTTGGCGGCGTTCGAGGCCATTCTGAAGACCAACCCGGAAGGGGAGGTGTATGATCAGTTGGAATTTTTGATGGCCGAATGTCATCACCAGAAAATGGACTGGGCCAAGGCAGTGGAGTTGTATGAACTGTTCGCCAAGGACAAGCCGATGTCTATCAATGCGGATACGGCACTGATGAAAAGCGGGTTGGCCAGCGAGCGGTTGAAACAGTTCAACAACGCCGTTGGCAGTTACCGGAAACTGGCGGCGCAACACGCGGCCAGTCGGCATGTGCCGCAGGCGAATTTTCAGCTGGGGGTGTTGTTGTATGAAGCCGGAGACATGGCCGGGGCGCGGGCGCCATTGCAGGCCGTGTGGGATTTGGAGCAGCACGATCTGCGGCCCAATGCGGGTTACTATTTGGCATGGGTGAGCTTGGGCGAAAAGAAGTCGGCGGATGCGGCGAAACAATTCGGTGGCATCAGTGAACAGTTTCCGGAGCATCAACTGGCGGCGGATGCGCGACTGCAACAGGCCATCGTGTTGGGCGCCGCTGAGGAACACGCGCAGGCGCAACAGGCGCTGGAGTTGTTTTTGAAAGCGCACCCCAAACATGAAATGGCCGGCCAGGTGTATTACCAATTGGGATCGGCCTTGATGGAGCAGAGGCAATGGCCGGCTGCGATCGCGCAGTTTGCCAATGTGCCGGCCAAGAATGATTGGCGGGACGACGCGCTCTATCGCTCGGCATGGTGCGAACGGCGGGCAGACAACAAGCTCAAGGCGATTCCGTTTTACAAAGAGCTGCTTGAGCAGTTTGGGGAAAGTAACTTGGCGGGCCATGCGTTGTTGGAGTTGGTGGAGCTGGAACATGAGGCTGCTCAATTCGATCCGGCCATCGCCCGTTTGGAGGCCTATTTAAAAGCGAATCCGGCTCCGGCTGATGATCATCAGGCACAGGCAATGTACTGGTTGGGCTGGTGTTGGTTCGGGAAAAAGGAGAACGAGTTAGCCAAGGCGCAATTTACGAAATTAAAAAAACTCTTCCCGGAGAGCACGGCGGCCAAGGCAACTCAGCCGACCATTGAATAGGGTGGTCCGTTAAAAAGTAGTGGATAACCCTGCGCGCCCCGAACGGGGAGGTAGCGATTTTCAGATAAATCCGATTTTCCGTCCGATTTTCTTTATTTTTGGTGCTTAAAATTGGGAGTTTGGTTCTTTGTTAATAAGTTCATGAAAACTTCGCCCTGACTTGGCGTCAGACTTGGAGACCATAACCAAAACGCGTTGGAAATTATCCACTTTGGCGGGGAATACTGCACACCCATCCAAAAGGCTGTATGTTGGAGCATGCGGCAATAAGGAGGTCGTGATGACACACAGTAGCGCAATGTCACGGCAGAAATTTCTGTTTTTATTTGGACAGGAAGATTTGTTGAAAGAATGGACCCTCGCGCGATGTGCTTAACAAAAAGCGGCTGCTAATGAAGCGAAGTCAAGTAAACCAATTTTTGCCTTAAACAACGAAACAGACCTGAGCGAATGAACACTATCCCTCAACTTATCCAAACATGGACCCGCACAGCCGGTGCTGCCTTGGTGATGACCCTGTTGCTGTGCGCCGCGCCCTCCCTGAATGCGGCCGACAAAGCCGGCGATGCTGCCTACGAGGCGGCCGCTGGTTTGTTCAACCTTGGCCTTTGGAAGCAGGCTTCCGAGTCGTACAAGGAATACTTTGCCAAACACCCACGCCATCCGCTGGTCGCCCATGGCCACTTTGGGTTGGGCTTGTGTTACTTCAACCTTAAGGAATATGCCAGTGCCGCCAAGGAGCTAGGTCTGGCTGCAAAGGGCGAAGGCCCCAGTAAGGTAGAATCTAACCTGTACCTTGGTCAGGCGTTGTTGCTGAAAACCCCCATGGATCCTAAGACGGCTGAGAATGCTTTTCGCGACAGCTTGCAGGCTTTGGGCTTTGAACGAACCGGCATCATCAACCGCATTTGGGATCGCAAGAGCATTGATGCGTGGCTGGGTAAAAATACTGACAAAAAACAGAAAGCCTTCGCGGCCGATGTCTTTGTTGGTTTGTTGGAATCCAGTTATCTGCAAAATGAGTGGAAATCAGTCGTCAACAAAGTAGCCGCCTTTGAAGGGCTGGTGGCTGGCTCGCCGGTTGAGCAGCGTGCCCGAGTGTTATCCGGTGAAGCACAGTTTAATCTTCAGGATTTTGAGGCGGCGGCCAAGGCGTACGAGGCGGCCGCGGACCTGAAAGGGCGCGATTCGGGCGAGGCCCTGTTTCGGCTGGGCTTGGTGCGCCTGAACCATCTCAAGCAATACGCGGTGGCAGCCGGGCACTTCAAGGATTTCAGCGCCCAGCATGCGAGCGACCCAAAACGAGCCGACGCCACCTTTAATGAGGCCTTGTGTTATTACCACAGCTATTACGGCGGCGAAGAGAAACATCTGGCCGATGCTATCCGGTTGTTCGATCGATTCACGGCTGCTTATAAAAAGCATGATCTAGCGACAGTGGCGCAGTTTTACTCCGGCAAACTCCAGCATATCCGGGGGGATTGGGCAGCGGCCATCAAGCGCTTTAAGCCTCTCGAAGACAGCAAGAATCCTGCGTTGGATCAACTGATCTTTCTCTTGGGCGATAGCTATCACCAGCAGAGAGACTGGGAAAATTCCGCTAAGTATTACATGCAATTTGCCGTGGGCAACGAAAAGAAGCTCAATGCCGATGTGGCTCTGCATAATGCCGGCGTGGCCTACAGCAACATGAAAGAGCCCGATTACAAAAACGCCATCGCCGCCTACGAACGGCTCGAGGCCCGTTGTGCCGGCAGTCCGCATGTGCCCAGTGCGCAGTTGAAGCTGGGGATCATTCATTACGAGGCCGGCCGCTTCAATGAAGCCAAGCGGCCACTAGCCAAGATTCCCGCCAATCACGCGCTCAAGGCAGATGCCGATTATTTCTCGGCCTGGACGGAGCTGGATAACGGCAAGCCAGCCGATGCTGCGCGGAAGTTCAAGGTGCTGCGCGAGCGTTTGGCGCGTTCGGATGCAGAAAGTGGGTTGATCGCGGAATCCCACTTGTATCAGGGCATCGCGGAATTTGAGGCGCGCCAATTCGGGACTTCGGCTCAAACATTGGCGGGTTTTCTCGAGGCTCATGGATCCCACGAAAAAGTTGACGAAGGCGCCTTCAATCTGGGCTTGGCCCACATGGAGCTCACCCAGTGGGATCAGGCCATTGGGAGCTTTGATCAGGTCGACTCCGCCTCGCCTATTCGGGATCGGGCGCTGTATCAATCGGCTTGGAGCAAACGATCGGCAGGCAAACATGCTGATTCCATTCCTTTTTACAAGGAGCTCCTGGAGAAGCATCCGCGTAGCCAGCTGGTGAACAATGCCGCGCTGGAGCTGGCCGAAGTGGAATTTGAAAACGGCGGCCCGCAGGGGGGAACTGCAGCTGTGGGGCGACTGGAGAAATTGCTCGACCGTAAGATCGATCCGAAACTGCGCCAGCTAACCCTGTATCGACTGGGCATTGTGCAATTCGATCTCAAAGCTTATGGCGACTCTGCCAAGGCGTTTGAGGAACTGCTCAAGGACGCACCAAAGAACCTTGAGGTCTCCGCGGCTTGGCAGGCTGGCGAAGCCCGACGGGAGGTAGCCCGGGCGGCCAATGGCGATACCAAAGTTCAAGGCCTGCGCGCGGCGCTGGCCAATTACCAAACCGCAGCCGAAGCCGGATCAACTGGCGGCAACGACACGGAGCTGCGACGACAAGCGTTATTACGCATCGGGGAAACGCATGCCTCACTGGAAGACTGGGAGGCCTCGCAAAAATCCTACGAGAAATTTATCACTGGAAACCCGAATGATAAACTCATTCGCACTGCCCATCTGGGGTATGGCTGGTCACTGCATAATCAGGAAAAATATGATGAAGCAGTGGCATCCTATACGAAGACTGTGAAAGATGGTGTTCGTGATGACACCGGTGCCCGGGCACAATTCCTCCTCGGTGAATGCTTTCTGGAGCAGAATCAACACATCAAGGCACGTACGGAATTCGCCAAAGTGGATCAGCTCTATGCCTTTCCGCAATGGCAATCCAAGGGCCTATTTGAAATGGCCCGTTCCTTTGCTCAGGAAAATCAAATCAATGAAGCCAAGACTGTGTTTAACAAGCTCATCGAAAAATATCCTGAAACGTCTTCCGCCCGGGCGGCTAAGGAAGAACTTAACCGGCTGAACTAAGCCCACCATTTTATGCGATTCATGAAACACACCCTGCTGCTTCTGGCCTTCACCACTACCCTTGGATGGCAGGCCCCGGTGGCGACCGCGCAGAC
>DPAW01000234.1:5203-10443 GCA_003517285.1 Verrucomicrobiales bacterium | reverse complement strand
ACTACTGAAACTGCAGTATAATAGTTAACAACCTATCGCAAAAGGAAACAAATGATGAAAATGAATAAATGGACCATGGCTCTCGCCGCCGCTGGCGTGGTGAGCCTCTCGTCTGTTGCTCAGGCTCAAGAAGCTGCCGCGGGCGCCGACGCCCTCGCTGCTTCTACGACCCTGACTGGTTATGTAAGCACTAGCTATACTCTTGACGGTGTTGACGCCGGGACTCCCGGTGGCTACTGGCGCTCTGGAGAAGACAACAATCAGTTCTCTTTGGACGTTGTGAGCCTCACGCTCGCTTCCGCTCAAGGTGCTGGCGAATACGCCACTGGCTACACTGTCCAACTTTGGGCTGGTGACGCTGCTGGTGATATTGGCACGGAAGAAAATGGTAGCACAGCGAGCACTGTTGAGCTGATGCAAGCCAACATTGATTTACGCCTGCCCATCGGTAACGGTCTTGACCTTAAGGTCGGTCAAATGGGTACCGTGGTTGGTGCTGAAGTCTACGATTACAATGCAAACGCGTTTTTCACGCGTTCTTTCGCATTCGACACGGAGCCTACTCACCACACTGGTTTGTTAGCATCTTATCAGGTATCCGACGATGTCAGCGTCAGCGTTGGTGTTGCTAACGGTACTAACAATGCAAACACAAACCACCGTCAAGGTAGTAATGTGTTGCTGACCGCTGTCTCTTACACTACTCCTGACAGTCTCGGCGTTCTCGGTGGTACCGAGCTGTACTACGGTGGGGTATGGGGTGCTGAAGCATCTGCTTCTACCGATGAAGGTACAGATACTCACTTCTTCAGTGCTACAGTTCCTGTGCCTGTTGAAGGGTTGAGTTACACTGCTGCTTGGACCGTGGTTGACAATTCTGACCTGACCGTCGCTAGCGGCAGCAACCGTGGTGATTCTAATATCGTTTCTCATTACTTGAGCTACGTTATAAATGACAAAGCTACGTTAAATGTGCGTTATGAGCACGGTAATCTCAACTCTGGTACCGCTCCCGGCACGGCTTCCTATGCTGATAACATTGATGGACTTGAATCCCTCAGTGTTGGCTTAGATTATGCCTTATGGGATAATGTAACTTCTCGTGTTGAGTGGCGTGAAGATTCTGGTGACGGTCTTGATGACCAAGACGTTATCGCCTTGAACGTTGTTTACAGCTTCTAAGTTTATTCTTAGAAACCTTTCAAACCCTCTCCGGCAACGGGGAGGGTTTTTTTGTATCTTGATGCTTTGGTATCCTTAGCCTTGAATGCAGCAGGATGTGGCACGGCTGGTTCATCTTCGGGTTTTTAGTTTCTCATGGTGCTACGTGGGCGCAGGCCCAGGAGGCCCCGGTGGGCGCAGATGTCTTGTCGGCTTCCACCGCGTTATCCGGCTACGTAAGCACCTCATACCACGGCGGCTCGGGCTCGGGAAAATATCCCTATGCGTTATCTCATGAAAACCGAAGCTCTTTTACTCTAGACGTCGTCGGCCTGTCTCTGAATCGCCCTTTAAACGAATGGCTGTTTGATTCTGGCTACAGAGTTGATCTATGGCTGGGGCCTCAAGCTTCTGATTTGGGAACGAGTGATTCGGGTGACACCGCGGTCGCTATTCGCCAAGCTTTTATAGACCTGCGAATTCCCCTTGCAGATCCCCGTAACGCCGGTTGGGCTCAAAGCGTTGACCTGCGCTTGGGTACGTTTGACTCTCCCTTGGGTTTTGAATCCACTGACCGCACTCTCAATAATCACTATACGCATTCCTGGGGTTACTCCATCGAACCCACCGTTCATACCGGTCTCTTGGCCATGTATCCCGGTGTGGATGCTCTGGAAAATGGTGAAAGTGACTTCCTGTTGTCGTTGGGGGTCGCCAATTCGGTTGATCCACGAATCAATGGTGCTCCAGCCAATGATGACCGGAAAACTTTTCTTTCGGGTCTTACCTGGTTGATGCCGAACCAATTTGACGTACTAGGCGGTACGGCATTGTCGGTGGGTTATGTGAACGGCCGGGAACGCACCGGGAACACCCCGGTGCAAAACCTGTACCTTGCGGCCGGCTTCCCCTTGCCGAATAAGGCGTGGGATTTGGCGGTTACTTATGATGCCCGAATGTTGAACGGCTCGGGCAATGATGATTCCGTAGTGGGCGCGCACTTGAGTTATACGGCCAACGAACGTGCGACCTGGCACTTGCGCGGGGAATGGTTTCAGGATGGGGCCAAATTGTTTTCCACAGAAAGCGCGGCCGAGCAGGGGGATGGCTATGGGCTAACGGCAACATTGGAGTATCAGCTATGGCCGGACACAATCTCGCGAGCGGAATGGCGCTGGGATCACACGGAGGTACGCGTGAACGGCCGCCACAATGATCAATCGTGGCATCTGAATTTGATTTATCAGTTTTGACTAGGGATTGCCGTTGGGTATCTGGGCCTTAGCGGCGAATGACGCGGACTCGATGGGTGTTGGTATCTCCCACATAAATGGCGCCTTGCGCGTCTACAAAGATACCGTGCAGGCGATCCATTCGGCACCGAAGTGGGTTGTTGCCTTCGGGGCCATCGCCTTTTTTACCATCGCCGGCGAGGAGTTCCAGCCGGCCGGTTTGTCGGTTGATCATCCGCACGCTATGGCTCTCGGTATCGGCTAAATATATATTTCCTTTTGGTCCCACCGCGATTCCTTTAGGGCCGGACAACGTTGCGGCTTTGGCGGGGCCGCCATTGCCGGTGAAGCCCTTTTTCCCGGTGCCCGCTTCGTGGTGGATGGTGCCGCGCTTAAGATCCAGTCGATAGACGGCGTTGCCTTCGCGGAGGGCAAGCCACATTTGGTGTCCCTCAAAATCAATCGCCCGTGGTCCGTTCAGCGCAACGCGCTGAATCGAGGCCCCATCCGGCGTGAGATTGCGTTCGCCTGTGCCGGCAAAAGTAGTGATGCAGCCAGTCTTGGCATCCACTCGTCGGATCCGATGATTACCAATGTCACAAATGTACAGGTGTCCAGCAGGTCCATACTGAATGCTGTGGGGTCGGTTCATCGTGGCTTTCGTGGCTGGACCGCCATCGCCGCTGAAGCCGCGTTTGCCGGTGCCGACAATGGTGCGGATCAGGCCGGTTTGGGCATCCACTTGGCGCACGAGATGGTTTTGCATTTCTACAAATACTAGATTGCCCACGGCATCGATCCGGATTTCATAGGGCTCATTTAACCTCGCCTGCGTCGCCGGTCCTCCATCACCGCTGTAGCCTTTTTGGCCGGTACCCGCAACGGTGGAGATTTTGCCGTTTGGATCCACTCGGCGAATAACATGATTGTATGTGTCACAGATATAGAGCCCGCCGTCGGGGCCTTTTAGCACGCCAAACGGGCCCTTAATGTGGGCTTTCTTAGCCGGACCGCCATCGCCGCTATACCCAGCTAGGCCCGTGCCGACAATGGTGTGAATGGAGGCACTCCACAAGGCGGGTGCCATCAGGAAAATCCAGAGTATGCGCATGGCTTTCTTTTACAGGCCTTGGTGGCATCGACCAGCTTGTTTTGTTGCGCCCGCCCTAGTTCGGCATAGTCACAATTTCCGCGGGTTTTAGGGGCCACTTTTAAGGGCTGTGAATAAATCGGTGGAAACTGCCTTTTATCCCCCTTTTGTCATAAAAAGTAAGATGACCGCCCCAAGTACGATGCGGTACCAGCCAAAGGCGACAAAGTTGTTTCGTTGCAAATAGGACAGCAACCATTTCACGGCAATGAAAGCCGTGATGGCTGAGGCCACTGTGCCCAACACCAACATCGGCGCTTCATCACGAACTGCGGCTGGATCGTCCTTTAACGCTGAAGCCAGTTGATATGCGCCGGCTGACATCAAGGTGGGGACGCCGAGCAAAAAAGAATACTCCACTGCCTCCCGACGGACCATGCCCAAACATAACCCAATGAGAATCGTGGTGCCGCTGCGCGAGGCGCCGGGAAAAACCATGGCCACCAATTGCGCCATCCCAAAGGCCACCGCCAACGTCCAGGTGATTTCCGGTAGCGAAAGGGTTTCCGTTTTTGGGTCCGTTTTTTTAGATGCCTGTTGGCGTTCGATGACGACAAAGAGCACTCCCCCCACCAACAACGCCCAGGCGATGGGGGTTGCGTTATCGGGCAATTCCCATCCCGCTGCTTTGAGGGATAGGCCCCCTATCGCGGTGATCACGAAAGAAACGCCCATTTTTAAGAGGTAATCCCGCGTTTTCGGCTGGCTCCATCCGGTGGCCAATTCTCGCACGCGTTCCTTAAAAACGGCTAGCACGGCCAGCACGGCGCCGCTTTGGATAAAGACCGTGAAATGTTCGGAGCGTTTCCCAAGCCATTGTTCTGCGAGCAAGAGGTGGCCGGTGGAAGAGATGGGCAGGAATTCCGTGATGCCTTCAATGAGGCCGAGCAGGATGACTTGAAGCCAGTCTGGCATCGCGGCGGAGTATGCAGTAAACACAGGCCGTGCGCACGATTTATTTGGATTACAATGCCACTACGCCGCTGGATGTCAGCGTGCGGAAAGCGATGCAGCCGGCTTTCGAGGAGGCTTGGGGCAATCCTTTCAGCGTACATCATGTCGGCCAATCTGCGCGCGCCCTGCTCGATGAAGCCCGTGAACGGGTGGCCGCCACATTGAAGTGTAATCCTAGCGAACTCATTTTCACCAGTGGCGGCAGCGAAAGTACGAACCTCGCGCTCCTAGGGATGGCCCGCCAATTACGCTCTCAAGGGCGGCATATCATCACCTCGGCCGTTGAACATGACGCTGTGCTTCATCCCTGTGAATATCTTGCGAATTATGACGGTTTTGAGGTTACCTTCCTGCCGGTGGACGGCGTGGGCCGTGTGTCGCCTGATGCCGTGCGCGAGGCAATTCGGCCGGATACGGTGCTGGTGAGCATTATGGCCGCCAACAACGAACTGGGCACCATCCAGCCGGTAGCCGAGATTGGTGCGCTTTGTGCCGAAAATGGCGTCCTTTTCCACACCGACGCCGTCCAATGGTTCGGCAAACTTCCCCTTGTTGGCGTGGCCGATTTTCATGCGGATTTGGTTTCCTTATGCGCCCATAAATTCCACGGGCCAAAAGGTGCGGGGCTGTTATACGTCAAATCGCCGCTCAATCCGGATCCCATTCTGCACGGTGGCGCACACGAAAATGAACGCCGCGCGGGAACTGAAAATCTCCCCGCCATTCTGGGTTTAGCCGAAGCT
>DPAW01000234.1:1776-4815 GCA_003517285.1 Verrucomicrobiales bacterium | reverse complement strand
TTGATCGATTCGGTAGACTCCATCGAGGGTGCCTCCTTCATTGGCGATCGTGACCCAAATAGGCGTTTACAGAACACCGTTTCCTTTGTCGTTGAAGACTCTGACAGCATTGCTCTTTTGAGTGGATTGGATCTTGAAGGTGTCTGTGCTTCAAGTGGTTCGGCCTGTTCGAGTGGTTCGGTGACTCCTTCGCATGTTGTTAAAGCTTTGGGCGCTCCGGATTCGGCCGCCAATGCGTTGGTCCGGTTGTCTTTGGGACGCGAAACATCCCTGGATGATGTTAAATTGGTGGCCAATTTTCTTCCTCGCGTGGTGGCTCAGGCGAGGGGGACGAATAAGTAGCGAATTGTACCGTGAATTTCTCCTCAATAAATCCTTAATGCTCACAAGAGTCCAAGATGTTGTGGCTTGCCCGCATCGTTATCCGCATGAGCTGTGTACAAGAATCCCCTGTGTTTTCGGTGCGCTTTCTTGACTCCCGGGGTTGTTTGCCTTATTCACGGCCCTTAATAATACTTTGATTCTTTAAGAATTCATCTTGTAGTAAGCACCCGTGAAAATCTCCGTTTCCAAGGAAGACCTCTCATCCGGCCTGCAATCTGTGCAGAACGTAGTGGGAGCCCGCTCGACCCTCCCAATATTGTCCAATGTGTTGTTGATCGCCGGCGAAAACAAGCTGGAGTTGCGCGCCACCGATTTGGAGGTAAGCATCAACGCCTCCGTTCCCGCAAAGGTGGAAGTGGAGGGGGCATCCTCATTGCCGGCAAAGCGATTGTTTGGACTCGTGCGCGAGATCGAAGCAAACGAGATCGAGATCGATGTAAACGATAAGGAAATCGCCACTGTTCAGGCTGGAGCCGCCAATTACAAGCTCCATGGGCTTGGGGCAGACGAGTATCCCCCAACGGCGCAGTTCCAAGAGAGCGGCAAGATCAAGGTCGCCCAGGCGAAGTTTCGCGAGATGATTCGCAAAACCTCCTACGCGGTGTCTACTGACGAATCGCGCCATACGCTCAACGGCATCAACATAGTGGCCGAACCCGAGCGACTGACACTGGTGGCTACTGATGGACGCCGACTGGCACTAGTGGAGGAGGAAATCGAAGGTGGCGCCAAGGCGCAGTTTATTCTGCCCACCAAGGCGGTAGCCGAGTTGCAGCGGTTGTTGACCGCCGAGGGGGATGTTGAGATTGCCGTGGGCGAAACACACGCGGAATTTAACGTACCGCAGGAAAGCGGCGAACCCATACGCATTCACAGCAAGTTGGTGGAGGGAAATTTTCCGAATTACAAACAGGTTATTCCTGCCGAAAGCGAGCAACGCATAACACTGGTAAAGGAGGAGTTGAACCACGCACTGCGACGAGCGGATCAAATCACCAGCGATAAGGCTAACTCGGTGAAGCTCAAGTTTGCCGACAACACCTTGGCCATCACCGCCAACACGCCGGACATCGGGTCAGGACGCGAATCCATCGCCATCCAATACACCGGCCCGGAAATCGAAGTGGCATTTAACCCCGTGTACCTCATGGATCCACTCAAGATATTGGAGGGCGACGAGATATACGTGGAGTTGACCGACAGTCTCAGCCCCGGCGTGATCAAGAGCAACACGCCGTTCCTCTACGTGCTTATGCCCATGCGCACGAACTAAGCCGAACGCGTGCTCATGAATTCAAACGACGCCACGGAACCCAACGGGCCCGTGCCGTTCCTAAAGGAAAAACGCATCCTCCTGACAGCCGCCTTCGTGCTGCTGGCCGATCAACTCACCAAGCTGATCGTCATCAATTGGATTGATCCTAGCCAACAGGTTATTATAATTGAGGGATTTTTTAAATTTGTAAACTGGCACAACACCGGGGCAGCGTGGAGTCAGTTTCAAGGAAAGAGCCTGCAGCTAGCGGGGATTTCTGTGATTGCCTTGGGGGCGCTCATTTACTGGCGGCATCAGTTTGAAATTCGCACCCCAACCGGCAAGCTGGCGATGGGCATGCTCATCGGCGGAATCGTGGGAAATCTCATCGACCGCGTGGCTTATCAGCACGTGGTGGATTTCATCCGATTTTACCTCAAGCAGCGAGGAGGCAACGAGATTGGGTATCCCGCGTTCAACATCGCGGACATGGGAATTTGCGTGGGCGTTGGGTTGTTGTTTGTGATGGCATGGCGAGAGCAGGAGGCGGAGGGATCTGACGGAGAGGATCCGAAGCCCGAATCCAAGGGGGAATAGGTGGGAGCGCCCATCTCCATCGCCGGCCCCACTGCCAGCGGCAAGAGTGCCGTGGCGATGGAAGTGGCCAAGCAACTTCAGGCCGAAATCATTTCGGTGGATTCCATGCAGGTGTACCGCGGGTTGGACATCGGCACGGCCAAGCCATCGGCCGCCGAGCAGGCAGGTATCTCGCATCATCTGATCGATTGCGCAGGGTTGGAGGAAACCTATGACGCGGCGCGGTTTGTCCGGGAAGCGACCGAGGCCGAAAGGCAAATAGACAGGCCCATTTTTTGCGGCGGCACAGGACTTTACTTTCAGGCCAGGCAGGAGGGGTTGGGGGAATCGCCACAGGCTGATGTGGTCGTGCGGGCCGCCATCGAAGCGATGAGTTACGAGGAACAATTAGCCGAATTGAAGGCGGCCGATTCCGCAACGTTCGAACGCATTGATCAACAAAATCCCCGGCGGGTTGTCCGGGCTTTGGAGGTCATTCGGTTGACAGGGAAACCGTTTTCCGGGCAGCGCGCTGAGTGGCAGAACACCGTGCCGGCCAACTTTTTTTTGATCGAACGCGAACGCGAGGATTTGCGTGCCCGCATTGAGGAGCGGGTGGATGCGATGTTTGCGGCCGGGTTGGTGGAGGAAACTTGTTCCCTGCGCGCAGCCTTGGAGGACAATCGCGTCGCGCAACAAGCCCTCGGATATCGACAGGTTATTGGGCACCTCCGAGGCGAACAGGACTTGCCGGACACCGTCGCGTTGGTTAAATCCCGCACATGGCAATTCGCACGACGACAGATGACCTGGTTCCGCCGCTT
>DPAW01000234.1:0-1383 GCA_003517285.1 Verrucomicrobiales bacterium | reverse complement strand
TGACCCGTGAAATCCCTCGCTGAACAGGAAGGCAAAACCGAGCGCGTCTTTCTCGTGGGCGCCGAGCTCAAGCAAGGGAACACCTTCGATGTGAACGAATCGATGGAGGAACTGGCCGAGCTCGCCACCACGGCCGGAGCCACCATCATCGGCGAAGGCACGCAAAAGCTCGACCGACCGCATGTCGCCACCTTCATTGGTAAAGGCAAGGCCGGTGAATTTGCCGAGTTGGCCAAACAGGGGGTGGTGGACACGGTGATATTTGATGACGAATTGAGTCCGGCGCAGACTCGCAACTTGGAGCGGATCTTCGACTGCAAGGTGCTGGATCGAACCGCGCTGATCCTCGACATCTTTGCCCAACGCGCACGCACGCGCGAAGGCAAGATGCAGATCGAGATGGCGCAACTGCAGCACATCCTGCCGCGATTGACCCGGATGTGGACGCACCTTTCGCGGCAGAAAGGCGGCATCGGCATGCGCGGGGATGGGGAAACGCAGCTGGAGGTTGACCGCCGGCGCATTCAAGAACGCATCGCCCGATTGCGGCGCGAGCTGGAGGAAGTGAAGCGCGTGCGCTCCACACAACGCAGCGGGCGCCAACGCAGCCAGTGGCCGTTGGTGTCGATTGTGGGCTACACTAACGCCGGCAAATCTACGCTGCTCAACAAACTCACCGGCGCGCAGGTGTTGAGCGAAGATAAACTCTTCGCGACGCTGGATCCCACCACGCGCCGCCTGCGGTTGCCCACCAACCAAAACGCGTTGCTCAGTGACACCGTTGGGTTCATCCGCAAGCTGCCGCATCAGCTCGTGGAATCCTTCAAGGCGACCCTGGAGGAAGTGGTGGAGGCGGACATTCTGATGCATGTGGTCGATGTGTCCAACAGCGCCGCCGCCGAACAGATTCACGCCGTCGATAAAGTGCTCAAGGAAATTGACGGGGACGATAAGCCGACCCTCATGGTCTTCAACAAGGTTGATCATTTGCCCGAACGCAATGGCAACCTGCATTGGCTGCGTGAGTACGATCATGCGGTCGCCGTGTCGGCGCGCACGGGCGAAGGCTTGGAGGAACTGATGGCCGAACTCGGCACCATGCTCCGGCCCATCCGCCAATGTCTGCACCTGCGCATTCCCGCGGCCAACGGGGCGGCCCAGGCGCGCGTGCGGGCACTGGGCCAGATTGATGAGGAACATTACGAGGGTGAATGGGTGCATCTGCACGCTCGTATCCCCGCACATGCACAGGCGGAATTTGAGGCGTTTCGGCAGGAAACGGAATAGGCTTGCGCAACCACTATAAAAGTTCACGATTCCTATCGTGACCCTGCCATCCCGCATCAAGGATCTGCCGCAGCATGAACGCCCGCGCGAACGGCT
>DPAW01000032.1 GCA_003517285.1 Verrucomicrobiales bacterium | reverse complement strand
GAGGTGCATGATCTGGGCGAGTTTGCCGCCAAAGACTGGCCGGCACCGGAGAAGGGCTTCGCCAAGATGATTCAAAACATCGACCGCGATACCGGCCGCATCATCGATCTGGTGCGGGAATTAAATATCGCCGACAACACGCTGGTGATATTCACCTCGGACAATGGCCCGCATCAGGAAGGCGGGCATCTGGCCGATTACTTTGATTCGAACGGCAAGCTGCGCGGCATGAAACGCGACCTCACCGAGGGCGGTATTCGCGTGCCGACCATTGCGTGGTGGCCCGGCACCATTAAGGCCGGCGGCGCGGATGATGCCCACTGGTACTTCGGCGATTTCATGGCGACTCTGGCCGATCTCTCCGGTGCCAAGCCGCCCGCGGATATTGACAGCGATAGCTTTGCTGGGCCGCTCAAAGGCACGCCGCGCACCAATCAATGGAAGCGCGAGCACGAGATGTATTGGGAATTCTACGAACGAGGCTCCGCGCAGGCCGTGCGTTTCGGTAAATGGAAAGCCATCCGCAAGCCGATGTTCACCGGCCCAATCGAGCTCTACGACATGTCCAATGATGCCGGCGAAAAAAGGGATTACGCCAAGCGCCGCCCGGACCTCGCCCGGCACGCGGCCAATCTCATGGAAAAAATGCACACGCCCGATCCGAACTGGAAAGTGCGCGGGCGGAAGTGACCTATTTCAAGCTCCGCCAGTCGAACGCTTCGTCCATCACATCACGGTGCAGCTTCAGCATTTGCGCTTTCATCTTGGCGAAGCGTTCGGGGTCCTTTTCAGAAAGGTCGATCTCTTGGGCAGCGTCAGTGCGGAGGTTATGCAGACGGTAATTTTTAAAATCGGTCTTCTTGATGTCGCCAATGAACCGTTCCAGAAACATGTTTTGGCGTGGTAGGTCAATTTCCGGATCAGCGAGCAGACACCAGTCGCCATCGCGAATGACACAGACTGGGCGCGAGGGATTGTAAAACCAATAAAGCGGTTTGGGGCGGACAAGTTTACCGGTGGCAAATAAGGGCAGTAGGCTTGTGCCATCGAGTGTGACATTTTTGGGTAACGGGACTCCTGCCGCGGCACAGGCGCTGGGTAAGAGATCGACAAGCCCAGCGGGAACATCACTGCGTGTGCCGGGTTTGATCCTGTCGGGCCAACGGATGATGCCAGGCGCACGGATACCGCCTTCCCAGAGTTGGGTTTTGCGTCCTTTGAGATTTCGGTTATTGGCACGGTCGGTGCGGTAGCTGCCATTATCAGAGGTAAAAATGACCAGTGTATTGTCTACCTCGCTGAGGGCATTCAGCTTTTTGAGGATGCGTCCAGCGGCATCGTCCATGTTTTCAATACAGCCGTAATACTCGGGTTGCTTCACATCGGGATGACGGGCGACCAACTCGGGCGGCGATGCCACGCGTTGATGAGGTTCGTGAAAGCAGATGTTGAGGAAAAACGGTTTCTTCTTATTGCGATGCTGGTCGAGCCATTTGATGGCTTCATCGGCAACGATTTGACAGGAGTAACCCTTGACCTCTCCAAGTGCCTTGCCGTTGCGGACAAAATTATTTGGGTTGTGGTGGGAAGGCTGGGCGTTGTTGCCCGTTGCCAGCCAATAGTCGTAACCGTGATCTCTAGGGTCGGGGCCAGTCGTCTCATCGGTGAGCCCGTAGCCGAGATGCCATTTGCCAATATGTGCAGTCGCGTAGCCGCCGGCCTTGAGGAGTTCAGCAATCGTGGTTTCCTCAACTCGCAAATGCATTTTTTGCGAAGTGGCGACCCAGCTGTAGACCCCGGCGCGCACGGAAAACCTGCCTGTCTGTAACGCTGCTCGCGATGGCGAACACACTGCGCTGGCCGCGTAGAAATCACTGAATTGCAGGCCATCTTTGGCCAGTTGATCGAGATGAGGTGTTTTATTTTCCGGACTGCCATAGCAACTGAGGTCACCGGCACCTAGATCGTCGGCGAGCATGATGACAATATTCGGCTGAGTCGCCGCTGTAAGGCTCCATGAGGTAAGGAGGAGAATCAGAGGAACAATATTTTTCATGGTTATTTCATAAATCTATGACGCGAAGTATGAACGCAGGAAACTTACCGGCGACAGCTCCGGAACAATGGCGGAAACAAATCCTAGTTGTATGATGAAACTTTTTAAGCGCATTCCGGGCCGTCGCACTTAAGCCCGTCCATCCCTAGTAGCATCGTGCGTACAGCAACACCGGCGTTTACGGCGGCGACCAGATCGGTGGTGGCTTGCAGGGTCTCCTGAGACACACCGTCGGCCAGTGCCTTTTCTGTGCGGCCGCCAGTGCAAAAACCGCAGCCGCGCGTGATGGTAACGGCGAGGCCGATGAGGTGTTTTTCGCGATCAGTTAGATGTTCGGTTGCGCCGGCTTTTTCCAGTGCCTGAATAACGTGTAGTTCTTGTGCATTCATGATGATTTAAAACTTTTTCAATTCGGTTTGCAGCCGCTGGATGATCTCCGGATGGCGGGCGGACAGATCAGTGCGTTCGCCCAGATCACGGCTAAGGTTGAAGAGAAGGGGGGTGGCGTGTTGGGTGGCTGGTTCGCGTTGGCGCGTGTCCGGATTAGAGGAACGGTCCTTGGTGCTGAGGTGGATTTTATAATCCCCTGATCGAAATGCTATCGCGCTACCCGAAAAGAGCCATTGCGTTCGCGGGCTGGGCTTACCTCGCAGAAGGGTCTCGGTAAGGTCAAGAGACTGATAGCCGGACAGCTCTTGTGGCTGCTGTCCGCCGGTGAGTGTGGCAAAGGTCGCGTACAGGTCGAGATTAGCTGCCATACCGGGCACTGTGGCGGGTTTGATTTTACCGGGCCAATGAAAGATGCCTGGCACTCGATAGCCGCCTTCCCATGAGGTACCTTTCTCGCCGCGCAATGGTCCGGCGGTACCGCCGTGCGGGCCGAACATACTCCATGGGCCATTGTCGCTGGTGAAGATGACGAGTGTGTTGGTATCAAGTTTGGCCAGCTTGAGGGCCGCCATGACCCGGCCGACGGACCAATCGATTTCCTCGATCACATCCCCGTACCGGCCCCCGTCGCTGCTGCCCTGAAATTTTTTGGACGCAAAGATCGGCGCGTGCGGCATGTTGTGCGCGAGATACAGGAAGAACGGCTTGTCCCGCGGCGTGCGAATCCATTTCACAGCCTCTGCCGTGTAGCGGCGCGTGAGCAGTTCCTGATTGGTTGGATGCTCCACTACCTTGCGGCCGCGAATGAGCGGCACGGGAAAGCTGAACTTAGTGCAATGGTCAAACACCTCGCGCGTTTGGCGTTTGCCCAGCGGCGGCGGCACATCGTTGCTGCCAGGCGTGCCGAAGTGATAATCGAAGCCGCACTCGAGTGGGTGCATAGGGCTTTGCGTAAAATCTTTGGGGTAACCAGCCAAGTGCCATTTTCCAAAAATGGCGGTGGCATATCCTTGCCGCTTGAACATTGCCGGCATGAGTTTTTCTGGGGCGGCCGAGAGTTTTCGTTTGCCGATCAACGCCGGATGTCTTCCGCTCATCAGTCCTGTGCGACTGGGAACGCAGGTTGAGCCCGACGAATAAAAACTGGTCCAACGCTGACCCTCTTTTGCCAACCGGTCGAGATGTGGTGTTTTGATCGTGGTGTTGCCGTAACAGGTGAGGTCCCCATAGCCGAGGTCGTCGACAAAGATCAGTACTACGTTGGGGCGCAGGGCTTTGGGAAGTTCCGGTGAAGCGGCATAGGCCGGACCCAATACCAAAACCCAGCCTGCCAACAGGCAATATAACCGTGAAAACATGTCGCGCACTATGCCTGCAAATCGAAGCATGGACAATCCCTCCGACTTTTTTGCTCAGCAAATTCTAGCGTCCCCGCAGTTGGATGTCATCGAAGTCGTTCATGTCATCAAACGATCCGATGCCGATGCGGCCTTTGCCAAAGGTCTTGTCGCTCACCTGCATGTGCGGCTTGGTCAGATCGTCAAAATAAACGGCGATCGTGCCGGCCTTCGAGTCGCGCACTAGCTTCACTTTGTGCCAAGTTTCGTTCTTCCATGGTGTCAGGTTTTTGTTCGTGGTCATCGCCTTACGGGGGGCGTTTTTGACCATCATGATTTGTCCGCTATGCGGGTCCGGACGCGCGCCAAGGTGCACGTAGTAAAAATTCTGCGGATCCTGCCAATTGAAGAATATGCAGCAATCGCGATGGCCGCCGGTATCCTTGGTGCTCTTCACGCGAAAGGTCAGCACGAAATCGGCCACCTGCACGTCCTTGATGAGCGCAATGTGCCGGGGGCTGCGCACCTTGGGTTGGTAGTTGCTGTTGCGGCGGTTGATGCCGAACACCGCATTGCCCTCCACCTTGCGATGCGTCCATGACTCGGCATCCGTGGTCTGCCAACGCCCGTGGCCTTTTTCGAAATCTTCCGTAAACAACACGGGCAGTTTGGCCAAATCCTCCGCGGCCACCGTGCCGGTGATTAGAATGAGAAATAAAATGGATCGCATGACCCCGCCAGTGTGCCGGTCTCCAACGGGCGGGGCAAGTTCCGCCTTGCCCCAATTAAACAGGCCTCTTCACCGCCGTCATAAATCCGCGATCGGCAATTGTATCGTGATAGTCGCCCACCTCGAAGTTGAGCTCCGCCAGCACCGTGCCATACTCCGCAGGTGTGTAGCATTTGCCCTGGCAAATGTTCATCAGCAACGCGGAATATTCTGCCACCGGCAGCGGTCCGGTTTTGTCGTCGTGAATGAACGCCTCATGAATGATCAAGAGCCCGTCGCTCTCCAGAGCCGCTGAGGCCTTGGTGCAGATCGAGCGCACCTCGGGAAAATCCCAATCGTGCAGCAGATTGGAAAGCAGTAACACATCGCATGCCGGCCAATCGCCTTCAAACATATCGGCCGTGAGCACCTCCAGTCGGTTGGCCAACCCATGCTGGGCGATTTCCTCGCGGGCAATGACGTCCACGGGCGACTGCTCGAGCACGGCTCCGGTTATTTGCGGTTGGGCGGCGAGTAGGGTGCTGGCGTAAATGCCTGAGCCGCCACCGACATCAAGCAGCCGTTTTTTGCCAACCAGTTGCGGTTCCAACGCCGCGGCCAGTTTCTGGCCAAAGGCCAGTCCGCGGCAATTCATCAACTCCGTGAAGCCGCGTGCGAAATCTTCATCCAGCATCGAGGTATGCCAATCATTGGCGTCATCCTTAGCTTGCCAGTTTGCCGGTTTGCCGGTGCGGAGTACGGTGAGGAAATCCTGGGTGATTTGGGAATCCTGAATCGGCGTGTAATACGGCTGCAAATTCCAAGCCGAGTCGTCGCACAAAAACTCCTCGGCCAACGGCGTGAGCGAATGCTGATCCTCCTGCGTGACGATCAGTCCGTTGGCTCGACACAAGGTGAGCAGCACATCCGCCGGACGTTCGGCAAAATCAAAGTGCGTCCGCAACGCGTCCGTGTGGACGCCGGCATTGTTCTTCAGCCAGGAGAACAAATCGAGATGCACAATCGCCGCCGCCAACAACTCCGCGGCGTATTGCCGATCTCGATACCGTAAAATTTGAGCCGGATCGGTTAAAGGCAACTGCGTAAGGTTTGCATTCATGAATCAATGTATTGGGCTAGAGGCTCAGTTCCAACCCCATGGCCTTTAGCAGTATGATCAAGAGAATTCCCAACGCGGCGATGGCCAAATTAGTCATGTTGGAAACACTAGCTGCACTTAATGCAGTATTCAGGTCAGCTCGCGTTATTTTGGAGTAACCTTCCATGGCAACGTTCATTTCAGGCAAAGACGTGATCAATGCTCCGACAAAATAATGAAGGCCCGTGAAAATCGCTGCGCCTAAGTACACTGTAAGACTGGCCTCATAGATTTGCGTCCATGCTAGGAATAACCAATTAACGGCGAATGAACTCATGACCAAGCCGGTTGTGCCGCCAATAAATTGGCGCCAACTGTCTGTGTGTTCCTCGTCGTCGATCGCTTCGAAGAGCTCCGGATCACTCTCCTGTAGCCGCTTATTCCAATATTGGAAGGCAACAATACCGATGACGCAAACCAAAGCCGCCGCGATGAGAAATGATCCAGGTTGGATTTGAACCTCTTCTGAAAGTCCTCCAAACGGATGGCTGGCAGTAAGCACCCAAAAGCCGACAATGGAGAAAGTAAACATTAGAAAAGCCATGCCGAGATGTTGGTAGATTAATCTGCGTTCCGTTTGAATCAGTTTTTTGAACCGCTGTAATCGGTCGGTATCTCTCTTTAATTTCCACCTCAACATCACATAGAGAGGTGCAACAAGGTACATCAGGTAAATGTTTGCCAGATTAGAACCAAGCGGGTTGGCCACGCCGCCGGCTTTGCGCATGCAAAAGGCGGCCACCATGTTAACCAATTCAGGATTGTTAGTGCTGGCGTTGATTACCAGTGTGCG
>DPAW01000150.1 GCA_003517285.1 Verrucomicrobiales bacterium | reverse complement strand
TCACAACAACGAGATCAAAAACGGCGCTAAGCTCGTAGTGCGCCCCGGCCAGTCCGCCGTATTCGTTAATGAAGGCAGCACGAGCGTGGCCGATGTCTTCGAGCCCGGCACTTACGAGCTCACAACCGCCAACCTGCCGATCCTCTCCTCCCTAATGGGCTGGAAACACGGCTTCGAGAGCCCATTTAAGGCCGAGGTCTATTTCGTGAAGACCTCAAAGTTCACCGACCTCAAATGGGGCACACGCGGTCCAGTCACAGTGGAGTGTGAGGGCTACGGCATGTTCGACCTGCGAGCCAATGGCACTTATGTTATTCAGATTGGCGACCCTAAGAAGTTCCTTGAGGAAATCGTCGGCACCGATGGCAAGTTTGATGTAGCCGATATTTCCAACGATCTACGCGACGAGATTGTCATGAACGTGGCCGACCGCCTTGGCGAACTGGAGCTGAACCCCGGCAAGCTTACCGGACAGATGAAGGACATCTCCGAGGAACTGCAGGCGCCCATTCAGGAATACCTCGCCACCCTCGGCCTGGAGCTCACCCGCTTCCGTGTGGCCAGCCTCACCATGCCGGACGATGTCCGCAAGGAGCTCATGGAAATGAGCCGCCTCAGCGCCACCAAGCTTTCCCAAGGCAACCCGCAGGCCATGCAAAACCTCACCGCCCTCCGCGCCACCCGCGCCATGGGCGATATGGCCAATAACCCCGGCGGCACCGGCGCCGCTGGTGCCGGCATGGAAATGGCCATGGGCGTGATGATGGCCAACCAAATGGGAGGAGCCCTCACCGCCGGCGCCCAGCCCCAACAGCAACAACAAACCGCCCCTCCCCTCCCCGGTGCCACGCCTGCCGCAGCCACCGAATACAAAGTGGGGATCGACAATCAACAGTACGGACCCTACGACGTAAGCCGCCTGAAAGCCATGGCCGATGACGGTAGCTTCAAGCCGGACATGCTGGTGTGGGCCAAAGGCATGGCCAATTGGACTAAAGCCGGCGAAGTTCCCGAGCTGTCTGGCTTGTTTGGCCCCCCTCCTCTACCCGGCGCCGGAGGCGCTCCTCCTTTGCCTTCCCAGGAACCGCCACCGTTGGTCTAAGTTTACATGCAAATCACCATCAATCGTGATGGAGAAAACTTCGGGCCCTACTCTCTGGAAGAAGTCCGTGACCTGCTCGCGAACGGCACTCTGAAAGAGACCGATCTAGCCCACACCGAAGGCAGCGAAAACTGGACTCCAGTCAGCACGCTGCCCGGGCTGCAAAGCTCCGGAACGCCCGAAGCCAAAAGCGCCCAGAGCAAAGAGGGCGGCCCTACCACGTTCCCCTGCTCCGGCTGCGGAGGCGATCTCATTTATAGCCCGGGCGCGGCCAAGATGGAGTGCCCCTATTGTGGAGCCGAGGTGGACTGCCCCACGCCCACGGGCGAGGTGTTAGAACACGATTTCGAAAGCCAATTGGCTTCGCTGGAAGCCAACGCCACCACCACTACGGTATCACAAGTCACCTGCAATGCTTGCGGTGCAGAAAACCACCTCGAAGCAAACCAAACCTCGGGCGAATGTGCCTTTTGCGGCACTCCTTTTGTTCAACAACCGAAAGAAGCTAATGTAATAAAACCCCAAGCCTTACTGCCTTTTGCAGTTACCCGGGATGAAGGTATTGGCCATTTTCGAGAATGGATTAATGGTCTCTGGTTTGCGCCAAATAAACTAAAGCATTTTGCTCGAGACATTCAAAAGCTAAAGGGCCTCTATCTTCCACACTGGACTTATGATAGTGATACCACCACAGATTACATGGGGCAGCGAGGTGTGGCCTATTATGTTTCGGTAAGCTATACGGATAGTGATGGGAACCGTAGAACCCGTCAGGAGCGAAGAATTCGTTGGTACCCTGCTTCGGGCCGAGTATGGGTCAAATTTGATGACATTCTAGTTCCGGCAAGTGACACTCTGCCCCGCGAATATGTTGATGAACTTGAGCCGTGGGATCTTCCGGCTCTCACTCCTTACGAGGACGCTTTCCTGAGCGGGTTTCAAAGTGAAAGTTACACGGTTGATCTACGTGGTGGATTCGATATTGCAAAAATCAAAATGGAGCCTGAGATCGAGGAAACAATTCGGTGGGACATCGGCGGCGATGAACAACGCATCCATCACAAAACCACCTACTACTCGGACATTACCTTCAAATACATCCTGCTACCCGTCTGGATCAGCGCGTACCGCTTCAAGGACAAGACCTATCAGTTTCTGGTCAACGCCCGCACCGGTGAAGTTCAAGGCGAGCGTCCGTGGAGTTGGATCAAAATCACCCTCGCCGTGTTGGCCGCACTTGCCATCATCGGCACCATCATCTACTTCGCCAACGAGAAGTGAGCGACGCCCCTCAAAACCGCAAGCTAGGTCTGTTCTCGGCCACTGCCGCGGTGATAGCCGCCATGATTGGTGCTGGGATTTGGGGGACAACCGGAGGTTTTGCCTACAAGTTGGGCTCAGATTTCGCAGTCCTCTTAGTTTGGCTTTTCTGCGGATTACTGGCTCTCACCGGCGCGCTTTCGCTCGGTGAATTGGGCGGCATGATGCCGCGCGCAGGTGGATGCTACACGTTCATCCGAAAAATCTATGGACCAACAGCCGGTTATTTAACCGGCGTCCTGAGTTCGTTGCTGGCATTTGTGGGGGCCATGGCATTCATTGCCATGCTGCTCGGTATTTATGTCCAAACCTTTGTGCCTAGTGCCCCCCCGCCCTTGGTGGCGTGCATTGCCGTCATGGTCTTTTCCGCCATTCACTGCGCCGGATTGCGCGAAGGCACTTGGGTCAATAACGCGTTCACCGTGTTCAAGGTTCTGGTGATAATTGCTTTTATTGTTGCCGGGTTAAGCGCTGATGGTCGCCCAGTACAAATCCAGATAAACGAAGCTCCGGTGTTCACCACCGTGTTTGCCGGCGCCATGGTATCCGCCAGCTTTGCGTATTTGGGATGGGAAACTACCACGTTCATTGGCGGCGAAGTTAAAAATCCCGGGCGCGTTCTGCCATGGTCTCTTGTCATCGGCACGGCCATCGTCATCATTCTTTATCTTCTCATCAATCTCGTATACCTCCACGCTCAGGCTCCTTCCGACATGTTTGTTCTTGGCGAAGACGGCCAGAAAACCGGCATCCGCGTTATTGGACCATATGTCTCTGAGAAACTGTTTGGAGAAAACATGGTGCGATGGTTCAACAGTATGGTGATTGTCGTCCTGCTTTCGACCGTCAGCACCATTACCATGGTTGGCGGACGTGTCCTCTATGCCATGGCGAAAGCGGGCCAACTGCCGTCAACTGTTGCCAATCTGAACAAAAATGAAGTGCCGGCCAACGCCCTGTTGATTCAGGGCACCATCACGGTGATCTTTATCCTCGCTGCAAATAATCTGGGTACCTTGGGTGACGTGCTCGATTACATCGGCCTACCATTGACCATCATCATGGGAGCCACCGTCGCAGGTGTTTTTATTTTAAGACACCGCGAGCCGAGCACTAACCGACCTTTCCGCGTCCCGTTATACCCGTTGCCTCCAATCCTTTTCATCGCGCTTGCTCTTTGGATGACCATCTCGGTCGCGATGGAAAACTGGAAAGTTGCCATCGCTTCGACCCTCACCGTTTTAGTCATATGGGTCCTCAAGCCCTTGCTCGCCAAGGGAGGGACGAGTTCCACCTCGTCCGAATCTGAAAATCAATAACCATGACAAAGGCACTCTGTGCCTTTGTGATAATAAACCTGACAGCCCGGCGCCGCCAAAGTAACCTCTCCTCATGCGCATCGGGATAGCCATGATATGGGTTCTAGCTGCGTGGACCTCGTCCGCGGTGGATTTCCAAAAGGACATCCAGCCGCTGTTGAAGAACAAATGTTCCCGCTGCCATTCCGGGCATGAGGCCAAGGGCGGGTTTTCCATCAACACCCGCACCACATTACTCGATGGCGCCAAGCCCGGCGACAGTGCGGGCAGCCTGCTGTATCAGCTCATCACTTCAAAAGATCCAGACGAACGTATGCCTCCCAAGGGCGAGCCGTTAGCGGCCAAGGAAATTGCACTGATCAAAACTTGGATCGACGAAGGCATCGCGTGGCCCAAGGGTTACAACTTCGCCAACTGGCGGCGCGCGCCACTGGCGCCTCGGGCGGTGCCGTTGCCCACCGGCAAAGGCAATCCCATCGACCGGTTGCTGGCTGGTTATCTCAAGGAACTTCAGGTGCCCACCGAAAAACTGGTGGATGACCGCACCTATGCCCGGCGCGTGTGGCTGGATCTCGTAGGACTGTTGCCGCCGGTGGATGAATTGAAAACGTTTGTAGCCGACCCGGCGCCCAACAAACGCGTCGCGCTTGTCGATCGCTTGCTGGAGGACAATCGCGCTTACGCCGATCATTGGATGAGCTTTTGGAACGATCACCTCCGCAACGCCTACTTCGGCCCTGGCTTCATCGACAACGGCCGCGCGCAGATCACCGCCTGGCTCTACCGCGCCCTGTACACAAACATGCCGTATGACCAATTCGTCAGCGAACTGGTCGGCGGCCAAGGCGATGCGGCTGGGTTTGTGAAGGGCATCAAGTGGCGTGGCGCCGTGAACGCCAGCCAACGCCGCGAGATGCAGGCGGCACAAAATGTTGCGCAAGTGTTCATGGGTACCAATCTGAAGTGCGCCTCGTGTCACAACAGTTTTCTAAATTACTGGAAGCTGGAGGACGCCTACTCGCTCGCCGCGATCTTTGCCGATAACAGCCTCGAACTGCACCGCTGCGACAAGCCGACCGGCAAGCCCGCGCAGATGCGTTTCATCTTTCCTGAATTGGGTCGCATCGACGCCGAGGCGCCCACTGCCCAGCGACTGCAACAGCTAGCCACACTGATTACTGCCGAGCCGAACGGTCGCCTGCGCCGCGTGGTCGTCAACCGCCTCTGGGCCCGGTTGCTGGGGCGCGGCCTCGTGGAGCCACTCGATGATCTGGATCAGCCCGCGTGGAACGCCGATCTGCTCGACTGGCTCGCCGGCGATCTTGCCGCCAATAAACACGATCTCAAGCACATCCTGCGTCTCATTTGCACCAGCCGGGCCTATCAACTGCCTTCGCGTGAAGCCGGCGAAGGCGCCTTTGTATTCCGCGGCCCCGTACCCAAGCGCCTGCAAGCTGAGCAATTCGTCGACGCCCTCTCCGCCCTCAGCGGCCAATGGCAAAACAGCCGGGCCTTCCAGCGTTTGGACGGCCGCAAACAAGGCGGCCAAATCGGCGCGGTGAACGGCGTGCTCGCCGAGCACGCACCGAAACCGAAGCTCGCCCCGCCCGCCACCGGTAAACCACCAGCGCCGGCTTGGATTTGGGATCAACGCAACGCCGCCACCTTTGCCCCGCTGGAAACCATTTACCTCCGCAAAACCATCACCTTGAAGGAAGCCCTCAAATCCGCCCCGTCCATCGCCACCTGCGACAACGAGTTCACCCTGTTCGTTAACGGCCGGCGCGTCATCGAGAGCAAGAACTGGGCGACCCCGGCCAAGTTCGACATCGCAAAGCATCTGCGACCGGGCCGCAACGTGATCGCCGTGCAGGCCACCAACATAGCCGCCGGCGCCGCGGGCTTTATTCTGCGCGCCAAGCTCGACGACACCTGGCTGCTCTCCGACGACACGTGGCTCGCCACCAAACAGAAACACGCCAACTGGCACACTCCGAATTTCGAAACCCAAGGCTGGAAACACGCCGCCATAAGCGGTGCCGCCGGCCGCGCGCCCTGGAATCTCGGTGCTGCCTTCGACGCGCCAACCGTCGTGGGCGCGAAACTCACCGAGGTCCGCGCCGTCCTGTCGCGACTCGACCCGCTTCAGCTCGCTCTAGGCCGGCCCAATCGCGATCAGGTCGTCACCACCCGCGACACCCTGCCCACGCTGTTACAGGCGCTCGAACTCACCAACGGCACCACGCTCGACAACACCTTGAAAGCCGCCGCCACCAAATGGCTTCAGGACGAACCCAACCCCGTCGCCATGGCCAACGTCATCTACCAAACCGCCCTCGGCCGATTACCGAACCGCGCCGAACGCGAGATTGCACAGGACCTACTCGGCGACAAACCCACCCCCGAAAGCACCGCCGATCTACTTTGGATCATCGTGATGCTTCCCGAATTTCAACTCATCCGCTAAACTCACATGAAGATGGAACTCAATCGCCGCAATTTTTTAACAGGCTCCACCGCCGCACTCGGAGCGGCGGCATTACCTGCTTGGGCCAAGGGAGAAGAGAAGCTTAACGCCTCGGCGGATACGGTCATTCTGTGTTGGATGGCCGGAGGCATGGCGTCGACCGAGACGTTTGATCCCAAACGCTACACGCCGTTTGAAAAAGGACTGAAAAGCGATCAGGTGTTAAGCACGTTTCCGGCGATCGATACGGCAGTAGATCACATCAAGGTCTGTCAGGGCTTCGAGCAAGTGGCCAAGGTGATGGATCGAGGCACCTTGATCCGCACGCAGGTCGGTGCTGATCTCGGCCACATTTTACACTCGCGGCATCAGTACCACTGGCACACCGGCTACGAGCCACCGCTCACCGTCGCCGCGCCGCACCTCGGCGCGTGGATCGCCCATGCACGCGGGCGCAATCATCCGGCGCTCCCAGCTTTCATCGACATCGGCCAAACGCCCAATGGCGAAAGTGAGGAGATCAAGGC
>DPAW01000121.1 GCA_003517285.1 Verrucomicrobiales bacterium | reverse complement strand
AAGAAGCTCAACGAGATGTATCCCGAGATGGAAATTCTCGTGCTCGGCGTGTTCCCGCGCCGACGCAACCTCGATCATCCTCACCGAAAGGAAATCATCGAACTCAACTCGTATCTGCCCAAGCTGCTCAAGGACATTCCCAACGTCACCTACATGGACATCGGGCCGAAGTTTCTCGACGACAAGGGCTTCCTGTCCGAGGAAATGATGCCGGATACCACTCACCCCAGCGAGAAGGGTCACCAAATCTGGGCCGACGCCGTCGTGCCCAAGCTCAAAGAGTTGATGGGCAAGAAATAAGCATCTCAGATCGCACAAGATTGTTGCAGAAAAAACTCGACCGTTTTTGGTATCAAGTTTAGCCGGTTGTCCATCGTTGTTGGGGATGAAGAATAGCAGTTTAACTGGCGGTTGGTTTTTCGCGATGCTGCTCCCGATGCTCGCACTTGCAGCCGGCTGCATCTCGGTGGAAGTTAACCGTGCGCCCGCTCCAAGCAAAATATCCCTGAGTGATCGCAAGGCCATCATGGATTTGATCTCGAGCTATGGTCATACTTGGGACAACAAAGACGCCAAGGGTTGGACTGGCCTGTTCACAGAGGATGCCGTCTGGCTTTACCGTGCGGGGGGCGAACTTAAAAATACAATCCACTCGCGAACTGCCCGCCTGAATTTCGCCAACGAAAAACTCGAACAATTTGCCGAACAGGGAATCCAGACCCGGCATCTTCAGTCTAACACACTACTCACCCGCAATGCTGACGGATCGATCCACGGCGAAACCATTTTCATGGTTCCCTGGCAGACAACCGGAGAATCCGCTCCAAGGTTGATTCACACCGGCGTATACCGGGATACGTTCGTGAAAACTAAACAAGGCTGGAAATTCAGTCGCCGCGAAGTTCACGTTGATCACGAATAGTTACGGCGACTCCGCCGCGATGCGTTCGTAGGTTTTGAGGGCGCGATCGTAGGCCGCCTTGGCGGCGGGGCGTTCGGCGGGCTTGATGAAGCGATGGCGGTTGTGCCAGAGAATTTTCACGGACTCCGCGCACCACTGCGCGCTGGCGCGGGAAGCACGGATGGGTTTGCCGGCCACGATCACGTTTGCCGGGTTGGTGTGGAGCTGCGGGAAATGCCGCAGGGCCACCCAACTGCTGCGAGCGATGGGTACCTCGAATTGCAATTCATGAATCGCGCCATCGGCGGGGACGATTTTCTTCGCGGCAACTTGGCCATTGACGATCAATTCAACCAAGCGCTCGCCGCCTTTCACGAAATTGCGATGACGCGGGGCGTGCAAATTTACCGTGTCCCCACTCATGCGCGTGCCGGCCGGAGGCTTGAGCAAGCCTTGCGCAACCGTTTCCGGCGTCTCGGGCGCAAAAGCGACTTTGGCCGTCACAGCCACATTGCCCGGCTTGGCCAAGCGCACATCTTTCGTGCCGGGCGTTTGATCGCCGACCTTGAAATCCAGTGCATGCGCGTAGCCGTCGCTCACGTAAGATCGTCCCGCGCCAAGGCCGCGGCACCATTCGGCGAAGTTGAGTTTCGTTTGTTTGCCCAACTGCACGTATACGCGACCGGCGCCGACGCGGCGGCTGGACATGCACGGAAAATCCGTCTCGCCACTGAGCTTGAGCGGAAAGCCGCAGTTCATTAGGTGATACCACGTGTTCCACTCGGGAATGCGCGCAGTGTCCATCGCGCTGATGAAATCACACACGCCTTCGGCCGTGCTCACAAAAATTTCCATCGCGCCGCCGCCATTGAGCGCGGGCAACGCGTAATTGGGCAGCGTATCCGCGGCGCGATTGGCACTGGCCGTCAGCTCCGCCTCGGTGAGCGCGCCGTTGCCGTCGGCATCCACCTTGGCGAACGGTTCCGGCAACAGGCCCGGTGCCGCCTCGGCACCGGTGAGCACAGTGTCTTCATAGATGTTCAGCGTGCGCATCAGCCACTGGGCGGTGGCGGTGGGATTCACATGCAACGCGGAGTGCGGATAGCCGGTCACGCCGCCCTGTTCCTTGCACCAGCGCAACACCGGCACCGTCCAAGACGGCCAGCCCTCGGTCTTGGTGCCTTTAGAGCCGGGGTAGGTTTGGTTTTTCAAATTGAGCAGGCACACGTGGCCAAGCGCCGCCGAGCCGAAGCCGCTGATTTCCAAATCGTATTTCAGCAGCGTCAGCGGCTCACTCACGCCATCAGCCAGCGGTGAAAAATAATCGCGCTGAAAATCGAAGCACGGCCCCCACGTGAGCACGCAGCCAACATTGAGCCCCTCGCCCTTCACCTGCGCAAACATGTCCGACGGCCGCACGCCTTTGGTCGGGCTGTCGTAATGCGAACAGCCGGCGCCGTGGATGTGATGGTCGCCGCTGTAAAACCCGAACCGCGCCGGATCCACCCAGCGCTCCAGCTGCACCGCAATGCGCGCGGGCCCCTTGGCTGGAACCGTCACTGCCCGAGTGCGCACGCGATATTCCGGGCCGCGCGAGCTCTCCATCGTGAACTTGCCCGGCGGCAGCAGCACCACGCCTTGATCCGCGCGATAAATGTGCGGTTGAAAAAAGAAATCCGGCGCCAAGCGTTTGGCCTGCGGCGGATACACACGTCCGGTTGCATCGCGAAACTCCAGCCGTGCCGTGGTCGGCCCACCTCCAGCATCGCGCACCGCCAGCCGCACCGCGCGCGCGGGCAGCACGTTGAACAGCACCGGCACTTCCGCGCGAAAGCCGAGGTCCTGCGTGCCCTGACCGATGTCAAACTGCAATGTCGCCTCGCGTTTGCCGGCCTCGTGGCTGTAAATCAAAACGATGGCGTACTCCGCCTCCAA
>DPAW01000110.1:3338-3610 GCA_003517285.1 Verrucomicrobiales bacterium | reverse complement strand
GCCGTACTTGCGCACAGGCTCTCCATTGGTCACGGACTTCAATGCAATTTTGTGACCGGCCGGAATTGTGGCCGCCGTGGTGATAAACTCACTGCCATGGACCAATTCGGTGCCACCTTTCAGCGTCCGCTTCAGCACGCCCACATGATCCCCTTCGCGCAGGCGTAACAAAACCGAATCCATTTCCATAGAAGCCATCAAAGCAACCATAGTGGTGCCTAAGTTAAAGAACAACAGAAACCTACTGGCCGGAATTCGACTCGAATTTGCCG
>DPAW01000110.1:0-2955 GCA_003517285.1 Verrucomicrobiales bacterium | reverse complement strand
CCCCAACCGAGGTACACCAACAATGCATCAGACGCTAATAACAAAAATGCCAATGCCGCCGCCAGCACAAGCAACCGTTTCTCACGCCATGTAAAGGGTCCGGCAAAAAACGAAGGCGCATTCAGCTGGCGCAAAGCCGCCGCCAATGAAGCAGCATCCTGAAAGGCCTCGCGCTCATCACCCGAGCAAGTCCGCAGCAACAGCCGGTTCAGTTGCATCAACGGATCGCGGGCAGACAAGCCGCGCGCAGTGGTCGGCAAATCAGGAAAGGCGTTGCGGTCCATACCCGTGCTGGCCTCGTACAGCACCTTGCCTAACGCATACAAATCCCCGCGCCAATCGCCGGCCCCTTCAGACGGCAAAAAACCCAGCGTCCCGACCTCGCCCGATGCCACGCCCGAACCGGCCACCAATCCAACATCCGCCAGCTTGGGGCGGCCGTTTACATAAACGATATTCGAAGGCTTAATGTCCCGATGCACCAGACCGTGCGCATGGAGATAATGGAGAGCATCGGCCAACTCGCCCCCGATGTAGGCGCATTCCTCTATCGGCAAGGATTCCCGAGCATTGAGGTCCGATTGCAACGTACGCGCACTGTAATCCGCCGAGCGCACCGATTGACCAACCACCTGGTCATCGGCCAGCTCCATCACATAATAAAAGTATCCCTCTTCATCGTTCCGGCCGACATGCAATACATCGATCAACCCTTCATGCCCGCGGGAAATTGCCTCGTAATGCCGGATACCGTTCAGTTCGCGCTGGTATGGCCGCGAATCTTCAAAGAGCGAGCGCTGCACAATCTTCACTGCCCGCCAAGTACCCAGCACGCTGCGAGCCAGCCACACCTGCCCATAGCTACCCCGGGCGATCTCGATCACCAGCTCATAATCGGGAATGTGAAATGATTTGCCCATAATGCAGCACAACCTCGATCGGCAGTATTCACACGTGATTCACAGGACCGCCGTTGCGGATTGTTCCTCACCTCCTTGCGTGAAAGATAAGTTATCGAAGGTTGTTCACAAAGGGAAGGTTATTCACCTCAACCGCCGTCGAACAAAAATAATTTGATAAAAGTTGTTAGAACGACGCCGCGCGGACGGTACCTATCAGTGACATGGGGGTATCCAATGATCCAAAGCATACTGAAACTCAAACTGGACAACCGGGCCGCTCTGGCGCGCCGGGTGTCCCGCAACCGCAACCACGCCATCGGCCAGCTCTGGTTCCGGCATATCCGCGCCCGGCTAAACAAGGGCGCCGATCCGCCCTCCGCGCCATGGCCGCCCGCGCCCAGGCAGCAAATGTTTCCGTGGCGCTGACCGTGCATCAATTTACCAGGAAGGCTACATTCGCATGAGGAATCCCGCAGTCATGGTTGGGTTAAACAAAGACTGCACGCCTCCGCATTCCTCGTGCCTCTACCCGCAGCCGGGGTCCCCTCGCCCGTCCGGGCAACCGGACGGGCGCCCCCTAACCCTGAGCGAGCCCCGACCTGGCGTGCCTTCCCCTGGCGCGCCGGGCGGGCGCTAACCCGCCCCACCCCTTGATCATTGCCCATCACGCCCGCTTATGATGCAATCCACGCCCATGAAGCCGGAGGCCCCACTGTTGGAAACCCGCAGCAGCCTCATCCAACGCCTGAAAGCCACGATCAACGGCGAAAGCTGGGAGGAGTTTTTCCACACCTACTGGGAACTCATCTACAATGTCGCCCGGCGTACCGGCCTATCCGAGGCCGACGCCCAGGATATCGTTCAGGAAACCATCCTCAAAGTACACAACAGCCTCGACCGCTTCGAATACAACCGAAAACGAGGAACGTTCAAGGGGTGGCTACGCACCGTCACTCGTTCCCGGCTTAACGATTTTTTCAAAAAACAACAACGCCGCCCCGCCCTCAATCAACCGCTTGAGGAAGCCGCGGATGAATTGCAAAATCTGGAAGACCCGGGAGGCCCGGAAATCGAGAAGATCTGGGATGAAGAATGGAACCGCAATCTCATCCAAGCCGCCCTTAGCCGCACCAAGAAACTCTCGAGCCCCAAGCAATTTCAAATCTTCAAATGCCATTACATCGACGAATGGACCGTACGCGAAACCTGCCGAACTCTGGGCGTCAATGCCGCCCAAGTTTACATGGCCAAACAACGCATCGGGAAAATATTCCGGGAAGCCGTGGAAACACTTCAGGAGCAGGTGTGAAAAATGGCACGCCCTAAGGGAGTCGAACCCCTAACCTTCTGATCCGTAGTCAGACGCTCTATCCAATTGAGCTAAGGGCGCAGCCGGAACGGGAGATGTATCGGCTTCATCATTCTGGAGCAAGTCATTTCTTCGTGTTCGCGCTCCAGTCATAGTCGGTGTAGCGAATCTTGAATCCGCCGGCCCTCAGAGCCTCGGCGGTCTTAGCTGGAAAATAATCCGCCACAAATTGAATGATCTCAGCGTTGTCTTTCCCGAAATCTTCCCCGTACCATTTGAAGATGGGCGAGAGGTGCAGCTCCTGCTTTTCCAAGTCCACGAAGTTCTTTTCTTCATCCCTCAAAAACGATCGGGCTTGCTCGGTAAATTGTTCCTCTAAACGGGCCGCCGTGTAGGGTTCTTTGCGCAGGACTGGGCATCCTTTGGCGCCGCAAACTAACGCGAAATGAATGGAGGGAGATTGAAACATCTTACGAATCATCCCATGTTCCACATCGTTTAAAGTCCATTTCTCGCCAAACAACCGCACCACTTTCAGGTTCCAAACACTCCGGACACCGCCGATCATCTTGATGGATGCAACGGGATAATGGTCAGCCATCAGTTTCAAGATAGCCGCATTGTAGACATTCAGCAAAAACGCCATCCGCTCAGGCTTAACCCAGCCATCAAACTGCGAACGCGGCACACTGGCGGCGTGGTTCAGATACTCGTCCAACGCTTTTGGATCACGGTGCAGTATTT
>DPAW01000008.1 GCA_003517285.1 Verrucomicrobiales bacterium | reverse complement strand
CCGAGGAAAATCTGCACGCGCTGTTCACGCGCCGGATCGCCCTTCCCTTTGTACTTGGCCATGAAGGCCTCAAAGCTCGCAGTCGCCTTCTCAAAATCATCCGCCTGAAACTGCACAAAGCCCGCGCGGTACAAGGCCTCGCTGGCAAATCCACCCGGCAACCGGGCCGCCGCCTCGTACTCCGGCAACGCCTCCTTGGTCTGTCCCAGTTCGCGCAACGATTCGGCCAGTAGAAAATGCGTTTGTTGCTCATAAGCCGTCCCCTTCACTGCGCCTTTGATTTTCTGCAAACGCGGCACGGCCTCCTTCAATTCGCCAAGTTCATACCGCGCCAAGGCGCCTTGAAAAGCCACTCGCACCTGTGATTCTCCCTCGGGCAATTTCAACTCATCGGCCGCCGATACCACCGCTTTCCATTTCTGCTGGTGAAACAAAGCATCCAACCGGCTGATCGCGAGATTTTGTTGCAGCGCCTTTTCCGCATTGGCCGGCAGCGCCTTGATCCCCGCATCAAAGGCTGCCTCGGCTTCTGCGTATTGCTTGAGCATCTGCAGGGCTTGGCCGCGAAATAAATTCAATCGCGCCGCATCCGGCGCGTTGGGCTGCTTCGCCACCTCTCCCAGCATCGCGGCGGCTTCCTGATATTTGCGGGTTTGAAAATAGCACAAGCCCAAGCCATACCTCACGTTTGCCGCCTTAGGGTGATCAGGAAATTGCTTAAGAAAGCCTTCGTACTCAGCAATGGCACGGGCGTAATCGCCACGGTTAAACAACGCGTTGGCTCCCAGATATTGGGCCTCGGCTTCCGCCTCTTTTTTAGCATCCTGCGCCACGCCCTCCGGCGCAATCCACAGGCCGGCGAAGAGGAGGATCAGGAAATGTATAAATGTGATTCGCATCATGTTTGGGCCGCGGGCCTTAACTTCAGGCCGCATAATCGCAGGCCCGCAAGCGGCGTCAACCCGAATCAGGCTTCGCCAAAGCGCACGGCGGCCGCGGGCAGTTCGCGCTCTATCTCTTCCAATTGATAACCAAACCCGGCGCCGGCAACCGTGCTCCAATCCACCACCCCATTGCGGCGTTGATATAGGCCCGGATGCACCACGGCTTCGGCCGCCGAAGCCGCCGGATAAAATTGCATGGCGTTGGTTTCCACTCCCATGATCGTGCCAACCTGTGCGGCCAACCGCACATGCGGCACCTGCGCTAGCATGGGGTTGGTGAGATCCTGCACCATCAACGTCATCCCGTGCGCCTTGGCCCAGCACGCACTGAGGAGGGCGCCGGTTTGGGTTTTACAGGTCTTGAGCGCCACGCCGGTCCAGCCCAGTTCGCGGCCCAACCGCACGTGCTGCCAGTCGTGCGCGCTCTCGTCAAGGAACAGCGGTTTGCGCGCGGAGCAACTGTGCGTATCGATCCGGTCACGCTCCAGCTCGTAGGGAAACGGCTGCTCCACATATAGCAACATGCCGTAAATTCGCGGGTGCTCGACGCACAATCGGTCCAGAATGGCGTTCACATACGCCGGCTCGGTGACCGTGCAATTGAAATCCGTGGTCAACCAATCCACGCCGTGCTCCAGCGCGATTTGCCCGATCTTTACTACACGCGCAAAATCCCAATCGGCATCGTTGCCGCGCAGTTTGATCTTCAAACATTTCAGACCATCGGTCTGAATCCAGTCCGCCAGCAGCACGGGGTATTCATCCTCCGGCTCGCTGCCGGTCAGTTCGCCTTCATCCAACGGATCGACGCCGCCCACCAAATGCCAGACCGGCAATTGGCGTGGCACCGTTTCCTCAAAGTAATCCTCCGGATATTGACCCGTGAAATCTACGGCCGTGCCGGTCGCCGGCTCCAGAAACTGCTCCAGCGAGCGGCTCATCCATTGGGCATTGTATGTCTCGTAAATATCACGTTCATGCAGTTGGCCATAGGCATCGTGCAGCGCGATATCAAACAGCGAATTACACACCAACGCCGCTAGCCACGGCATCGGCTCCGTCCGGCCGGCATTATGCGCCTCGAGCAATCCCGGCAGTTGTTGTTCAATAAAATCGCTGCCCACTTCCAGCGGATGACCGGTAGCCTCAAATTGCGCCCAGGTGGCGGCGAGAGTTTCGCAGAACGATTTCAGCGCCTCATGCCGATCCTCATACGACAAGGCACTGGGCCAAACCCAAGTAACACTAAGGGGAGTTTCTCCCCAGCCATCCGCCGTGCGCCCCTGCGCGTCACACACAGTGACCCGGCAGCGGGCACAGGTGACGTAGGTGACCGTTTCGCCGCCAAACTTCAACGGCATGCGGGTGTGAACCGGCAGGAAAAAAAGTTCCGAAGCAACCGATCGGATGTCAGTGGGCAGGCTCATGGCGGGCCTCACGGTGAATTGAGCGGGCCCGTTATGTCGAGCTTTTCTCGGCCAACTCCAGTGACGTATCACGGCGGCGCTGCTGACGCAGAGCGTAGCCGATCAACAAAATAATACCCGCGCCGGCCGCCAAATAGGCTAGCCCCGTGCCGGCTCCGCCAGGCCCGCGGTTTTTCCAGGCCGCCTGCTCCGTGAGTTGTTGGTCGATCTGCTGAAGATGCACGCGAGCAATGTCGCCGCCGCGTAGTTGGCCGCCGGGGCTGTCGCCAATAAAACCGTCATTGGCTTTGGCAATGGCAAGCGCCTGCTGAACCGATTGCTTGGCTTCATCGAGTTTACCCTCGGATTGACGCAGCAGCCCCAAATAATAGTGCGCGAAAAATTCGCGTTTGGCGCGCTCGGCTTTGTCCGGTGTGCCGCGCTCCACTGCTAACCACACATCCGACTCCGTCCCTTTGCCGGCGTACAACGCGTGCAGTTCGGCCATTGGCACGCGCTTCTCTTCGGGAGCAGATTTAATACTGTCGCGGGCAGCCTCCAAACCTTCCGTGCGGGCCACACACAGGAAATGCCAGAAGGCCACTTCCAAATCCTGCGTGTTGGTGGTGGCATGCCAATCGAAGCGTTTGCGGGCTTCCTCGTAATGACCCAGCAATGCGAAGCCCACGCAGATCTGCCAGTGTTCGGTTTCCTTGTCCGGCTTCAATTGCAGAAAAGCCTGCCAGTCCTGCACGGCGGCATTCACGTTACCAAGCTTGAATTGATTGCAGCCGCGCATTTGATAGACATCGGCGAAGGCCGGTCGATACGCCAAGGCTTTACTGAAATCCTCCACCGCCCGCGAGTTGTTGCCGATGAGATCAAACAACTGACCGCGTTTCACATAGGCAAACGGATTGGTGGGATCCAGCGGAAGGGCGCGCTCCAGCAGCTGCACCATGGTATCGGTCTTGCCGGCGTCCAACGCCTCGATGGCCTGCAGAAAGAGTTCCTCCTGCTCCACCTTGGGGAACGGTACAGGCGGCGGTTCCTGTTGAGCCTCGGCAAACACCGCGCTCAGCCCGACCATAGCAATGCCCAGCTTTAGTGAGTCTTTAAATAAACCTCCTCGCACAGTGGAGCACGCTAGGGAACACCGCACGCTCCGGCAACGGGAACCTATTCACATCCCCGAGATATCCCGGCTATTTTCCCGCTGCCGGCTTCGGTAACTTAATCTTGTTCAGCACGGCGTGCACGCGGGCGACGTCGCCCATGTAACCGTGGCGATCGGCCACGGCGGCGGCGTGGCCGATATATTTGTCGCGCAGCTTGAAGTCCTTCTTCGCCTCGTACCACAGGCCAAGATAGAGGTGAGCGTAAAAGAGCTGGCGCTCCAGGCGCGGGCCGGCGGCATCGTTGGCTTTGGCCTTGGCCAAGACTTTCTCAGGCGTGCTGTTGCCGCCGAAGAGCGCGTGCACTTCCATCATCGGAATGCGGCCATCGCCCACGATTGGGATCAGCTTTTTTTTCGCCTCTTCAATGCCCTTGGCGCGTGCCAGACACAGGAAATGCCACACGGCATTTTCCACGTCGTTGCTGTTCACTGTCTGGTGGCGTTCGAATTGCTCGTAGCCTTTCTTGAATTCATCGGCGTAATAATAGCTGATGCCGCGCTGCCAATGATGCGGATCCTGACGAGGCACGTCCTTCAAATAGGCATCAAAGTCGGCGATGGATTCCTTGATCTTGGCGGCCTTGAAATACGCCTCGCCGCGTTCCTGATGTAGATCGGTGACGATGGCGGCCGGCGGTTTCAACGCCAGCGCCTTGGTGTAGGCGGCAATGGATTTATCGTATTCGCGCAGGTCATTGTGGAGTTGGCCCTTGAAAAAATGTAAGCGCGGGTTCTTCGGCTCCGCCGTCACGGCGCGGTCGGCAAACTGCACGGCCTCCTTCACCTGGCCGGCGCGATAAGCCTCAGCTGCCTTGTCCACCCAGACAAACGGGCTGGCCTCTTTGTCTTCGGCCTGCAGCCAGTTGAGATTGAGGAGATTGATTGCCATCAGGAGCAGAACCGAAAACCGCACGTGCTTCATGCGTCCAGCGTACGCGCCAGCCCCGAAAGCGCAACGGCAAACATGGCGTGACAATCCCGCCGCTTCGGCTTACCCCTTCGCCCCCATGTTTGCCGCGCTGCTCTGCACTGTGTTGTTTTCCGCCTCGGCCGTTTCGGCGCGGAAAACCACCGAGCGTTTAGGTGGCACGGAAGCCAACTTTGTGCGGCTCATTTTCGCGCCCACGCTGATGCTTCTAGTTGCGTTGTCGTTTGGCCCCGCGCTGATGGGTTACTGGCATCCGAAAGTCTTTGGACTTTTTTTGTTGAGCGGCGCCATTGGATTCGGTCTGGGCGACATCGCGCTGTTCCGCGCCTTTCCCCTGCTCGGCTCCCGGCTCACCACGCTGATCGTCCATTGCGTGTCCGTGCCCGTGGCGGCGATCACTGAATATTTCTGGCTCGGCACCACCATGACGCTACAGCAAATCGTCTGCGCAGTCGTGATTCTGGCCGGCGTCGCCGTGGCGCTCGCGCCCAAGGAAAATCCCAACCTTGAACGTAGCGTTCTGCTCAAGGGCATTGGCTGGGGCCTGATTGCCGCCTTTGGACAAGGGTTTGGCGCGGGCGTCCTGAGCCGGGTAATCACCGAGAATGTCGCGCCTACCACCGGCGTGGAACTCGATGGCTTTCACGCGGGCATCACCGTAGCAGTCCAGCGCATGCTGGGTGGCATGCTCTTTTCCGGACTGTTCCTGCTGGCCGTCCGTGCTTGGCTAAAACGCAAACCGGATTCGCCTCTGGCCGGCATGACACGGGCCGATGGCACCAATGACTGGCGGGGTGGATATCCGTGGCTGCTGGCCACCGGCCTAGCCGGGCCGGCACTGGGCGTCACCTGTTATCAGTGGGCCCTGCTGGACAACGCCACCGGCGTGGTGCTGCCCATTATCGCCACCACCCCGCTCGTGGTCATTCCCATGTCAATCGCGTTGAATGAGGAAAAACCCAGCTGGCGTTCCCTGGCCGGCGGCGTGGTGGCCGTGGCCGGAGTGGTAGGCATGGTGCTGATGACCAAGGCTACGTGAGCCATTTCCGTTGACACCTCCCGCGCATCCTGTTTGAATCTTCCCCTCTTATGACCCTTAAGACGAAACACAAGTCCGTTCGTCGACGTAGCCGCTAAGGCTGCGTTGGGTTTCCTTTCGTTTCCTGACGCCACCCTTCCCGAGATGAAGTTTTTTCATTCCATTGATGGTTCCATTGTTGCCCCGCAGGGTTTCCTGACGGCCGGGTTATTTTGTGATGTAAAACGGCTTGGCACCGGTAAAGGCAGCAACAAAGGTCAAAAACGCGATCTGGCGGTCATTGTCTCCGAGGTACCGGCCACGGCGGCGGGGATGTTTACCACCAACCAAATCTGCGCCGCACCGGTGAAGGTGTGCGTGGAGCATATTGCCGATGGTAAAGCACAGGCGGTCGTCATCAATTCCGGCAACGCCAATGCCTGCACTGGCCCGCGCGGGTTGAAGGATGCACAGGAAATGGCTGCGCTCTTGGCCGAGGAATTGTTATTCCAACCGGAGGATGTACTCGTCGGCAGCACGGGCCGGATCGGCTTGGAGCTGCCCATGCCGAACATCAGCGCCGGCATTCGGCAGATCGTCAAGGAACTCGATGATGCTCCCACCGCGGCGCACCACGCCGCTGAGGCCATCATGACCAGCGATACGCAACCGAAGGAGATCGCCGTGGAATTTCAGCTCGGAGGCCAAACCGTGCGGCTCGGCGGCATTGCCAAGGGCGCGGGCATGATTCAGCCCGGCATGAGTCCCACCGGCGTGCGACCCGCGAGCATGCCTCTGCATGCCACCATGCTCGCCTACCTCACAACTGACGCAAAAATTTCCGCCGGCACATTGCGCAAATGCCTACGCGAGGCCGTAGCCAGCAGTTTTAATTGCATTACCGTTGATGGAGACATGAGCACCAACGACACTGTGCTCCTACTCGCCAACGGCTTGGCTGGAAACAAAAAACTCAGCGCGCGCGACTTGAAAACATTTCAGGCTGCGCTGAATCACGTCTGCCTCGAGCTATCCAAGATGATGGTGCGCGATGGCGAAGGCGTCACGCGGCTGGTAACCGTGCGGGTGCGCGGCGCCAAGACACAGAAGGAAGCCGATGCCGCCGCGCGCGCGGTGGGTAACAGTGCGTTGGTGAAAACCAGCTGGAACGGCGGCGACCCCAACTGGGGCCGGATCATCGATGCGCTCGGCTATTCGCCCGCGAAGGTGGTGGAGGAAAAAGTCGACATCGCCTATAGCATGTCAAATACAAGCGAAGCCAAGAAGTTGACCTATTCCCTCAAGAAAGGTCGGCCCACCCGAACGCCCTTTGAGACCTTGTGCGCGGCCGTCGCGCCGGCGGAGTTTGACCTGCACATCAACCTCAACCTCGGCAAAGGCCAGGCCACGCTCTACGCCGCCGATCTCACCGAGGAATACGTGGATTTCAACAAAGGCGACATCAGCGATCCCGCATCGCTCGGAGGCTGACATGCAGGAACTCATCTCCAAAGCCGCCACATTGCTCGAAGCGCTGCCGTATATTCAGCGGTTTGCCGGGGCGACGTTTGTGGTGAAGTACGGCGGCAGTTTCATGGACAGCCCGGAAGAGGCCGTACGCACGGGCGTCGCGCGGGATGTCGTGTTTCTGGAAGCGGTTGAGATCAATCCGGTGGTGGTGCACGGCGGCGGCAAACGCATCAGCCGCGCGCTGGAAGCGGCCGGCGTGCAGACGCGCTTTGTCAACGGCCTGCGCTACACGGATGCCGATTCCGTGACGGTGGTCGATCAGGTGTTGTCACAGGAGATCAACGCCGAGATCGTGGAAATGATCAATTCGCTCGGCGGCGTGGCCAAGGGCTTTGCCGGCACGGATATTTTCACCTGCAAACGGCATGCGCCGGAGGGTCAGGATTTCGGCTTCGTCGGTGAGGTGACTGCCGTGAACACCGCGCCATTGGAGGAATGCATCACCCAGGGCATCACACCGGTGATCTCTCCCACCGCACGCGATGCGGACGGACAGATTTACAACTGCAACGCCGATGTCGCCGCCGCCCAAGCCGCCATTGCGCTGGCCGCCAAGCGGCTGGTGTTTATGAGCGATGTGCCCGGGCTATTGCGCGATCCCTCCGACGCGACATCGCTGATCTCACACCTCGATGTGGCAGAGGTCGATAAACTGAAACAGGCCGGCATCATTGCCAGCGGTATGATCCCGAAGGTCGACAGTGCCACCACCGCCATCGACGCGGGCGTGGACAAGGTGTCCTTCGTCGACGGCCGTATCAACCACGCCGTGCTGTTGGAAATTTTCACCGACGAAGGAGTCGGGACGGAAATAGTAAAATGAGTGACACAAACCCCATTCAAAATAGCATCAACGCTCATATCATTCCGACCTACGCGCGTTTTCCGTTAACCATCACTCATGGGAAAGGATCTCATGTATTTACGAACGATGGACGGCGCCTTCTTGATCTGGGTTCAGGGATAGCTACAGCCTGTCTAGGCCACGGACATCCAGAACTAGCTGCGGCACTCACCGAACAAGCGGGGAAGCTCACGCATATTTCCAATCTTTACTATACCGAGCCACAGGGTTTGCTGGCTGAAAAACTCGTTCAGCATGCAGGAGGACACGGGAAAATGTTTTTTTGTAATAGCGGAGCCGAGGCTAACGAAGGTTTGTATAAAATCGCCCGACTCCACGGTCACATCGATGGACGTTATGAGGTTATTACCACTGAAAATTCTTTTCATGGCCGAACCTTGGCAGGCATCGCAGCCACAGGACAAAACAAGGTCAAGCAGGGGTTTGAACCAGCCGTAGAGGGTTTCAAACACGTGCCGTTTAATGATCTTGGGGCAATGCAAGCCGCTATCACCGAAAAAACTGCGGCAATCCTTATTGAAGGTATTCAAGGCGAAGGCGGCATATATCCAGCCAAACCCGAATATCTGCTCGGATTAAGGAAACTTTGCACTGATAAAAATATCCTCATGATGATGGACTCAGTTCAATGTGGTTTCTTCAGAACTGGCCATTTTCAGAGTTGGGAAACAATTCTTAGTGATTCCAATTCAGATGGATTTCAACCGGACGCATTCTCCATGGCCAAGAGTCTCGGTGCCGGTCTGCCGATGGGCGCGATCTGGGCCAACGAATCGTTGCAGGATTTGCTTGGCCCGGGCACGCACGGCACCACTTTTGGCGGCACGCCGCTGGTCAGCGCGCATGCGCTCAAGGCGCTAGAGATCATCGAACGCGATGGGCTCGC
>DPAW01000343.1:13206-13495 GCA_003517285.1 Verrucomicrobiales bacterium | reverse complement strand
AGCGGGCGCGATGGTGGTGATGGCCACCGACTTGCTGGCGCTTACCTTGCTGAAAGCCCCGGGCGAACTGGGCGCGGACATCGCCGTGGGCAATGCCCAACGCTTTGGTGTGCCACTCGGATACGGCGGCCCGCATGCGGCGTTCTTTGCCACGCGCGATGTGTACAAGCGCCAGATGCCCGGGCGCATTGTGGGGGTGTCCAAAGACACGCGCGACCGCCCGGCCTTTCGTCTCTCACTGCAAACGCGCGAGCAACACATCCGGCGCGACAAGGCCACCAGCAACATC
>DPAW01000343.1:12638-12910 GCA_003517285.1 Verrucomicrobiales bacterium | reverse complement strand
CGCGACAAGGCCACCAGCAACATCTGCACGGCGCAGGCATTGCTGGCCAACATGACGGCGATGTACGCCTGTTATCACGGGCCCGATGGCCTGCGTAAAATCGCTGGTCGTGTGCACAGCTTGGCGCGATTCCTCGCCGCGGGTCTGGAACGATTGGGGCATGCGGTACAGCACGCGGTGTATTTCGATACGCTCGCGGTGCAGCACGCCAATCAAACTGCCGAAGACTTGGCACGCATTGCGGAGGCGTACCGGATCAACCTGCGCGTGCT
>DPAW01000343.1:10029-12266 GCA_003517285.1 Verrucomicrobiales bacterium | reverse complement strand
GTGATGGAACTCCTGCAGGTCTTCAACGAAGGGCGCGATGTGCCGTTCGCGCTGGAGGAATTGACCGCAGCGGAGATTATTCCCGAATCGCTCCGGCGCACCAGCGAGTTTCTCACGCACGAGGTGTTCCACAAGCATCGCTCGGAGACCGAGTTGATGCGTTACCTCAAAAGACTCGAAAGCCGCGACCTGTCGCTGGCGCAAAGCATGATCCCGCTCGGCTCGTGCACCATGAAGCTCAACGCGGTGGCCGAGATGCAGCCGGTGAGCTGGCTGGAATTTAACGGCGTGCATCCCTTCGTGCCGCTGGAGCAAACGCACGGGTATCAGAAAATGTTTACCGAACTGGAAGCGTGGCTGGCGGAGATCACCGGGTTTGCCGGGGTATCGCTCCAGCCCAATGCCGGTTCGCAAGGCGAGTACGCCGGCCTGTTGGTGATCCGGCATTATCACGAAAGCCGCGGCGAAGGGCATCGGCAAGTGTGCCTGATCCCCACCAGCGCGCACGGCACCAATCCGGCCAGTGCAGTACTGGCCGGCATGCAGGTGGTGCCGGTGAAATGCAGCGATGAAGGCGATATTGATCTGGCCGATCTCCGCGCCAAAGCCGGCGAGCACGCGAATGATCTCGCGGCCATGATGATCACCTACCCTTCCACGCACGGTGTGTTCGAGGAGGGAATTCGTGAGATTTGTGAGGTGGTGCATTCGGCTGGCGGCCAGGTGTATCTGGACGGCGCGAACCTGAACGCATTGGTCGGTATCGCGCAGCCGGGCGAATTGGGCGCGGATGTGTGCCACATTAACCTGCATAAAACGTTCTGCATTCCGCATGGCGGCGGCGGGCCAGGTATGGGGCCGATCGGTGTGGCGGAGCATCTGGTGAATTTCCTGCCGGGTCATCCGGTGACCAATGGCAACTCCGCCGAGGCGGTGGGTGCAGTGAGCGCGGCGCCCTGGGGCAGCGCTAGTATTCTGCCAATCTCCTGGATGTACATCGCGATGATGGGCGCCAACGGTTTAAAGGCCGCCACCGAGCACGCGATCCTGAATGCCAACTACATTGCCACGCGGTTGGATCTGCATTTCCCGGTGTTGTACAAGGGCGCCAACGGACGTGTGGCGCACGAGTGCATTTTGGATCTGCGACAATTCAAGAAGGTGACGGTGGAAGACGTGGCCAAGCGCCTAATGGATTTTGGATTCCATGCGCCAACGATCTCCTGGCCCGTGGCAGGCACAATGATGGTGGAGCCGACTGAGAGCGAATCGAAGGAGGAGTTGGACCGGTTCTGCGAGGCGATGATCGCCATCCGCGCGGAGATTGAATCGGTGGAAAGTGGCGCAGTGGATGCGGAAGATAATCTGCTCAAGAATGCGCCGCACACCACGGACATGGTGGGCGGCAATGCTTGGCCGCACGATTACGATCGTGAACGCGCGGCCTTTCCGGCACCGTGGCTGCGGGATTACAAATTCTGGCCGGCGGTCGGCCGCATCGACAACGTGTGGGGCGACCGCAATCTGGTATGCAGCTGCGCAGGCATGGAGGCGTTTGCCGAAGAGTAGTGCCGCTGCCATTTGTGCTGTTTACCAAAACAAAAACCCCCGCCAATCGGCGGGGTTTTGTTTTTGATTGTGTGATGGCCTAGGCCAATTCGCCGATACCGAAGCTGTCGATGCCTTCGCCGTCGAGGAAGCCCTGCAGTTGGCGCAGGCGCGTGGGGTGACGCATTTTGCGGAGGGCCTTGGCCTCGATCTGCCGGATGCGCTCACGAGTCACCTTGAATTGTTTGCCCACTTCCTCGAGTGTGCGACTGTAGCCGTCGGTGAGACCGAAGCGCAGTTCGAGCACCTTGCGTTCACGCTCGGTGAGTGAGGTAAGCACATCGCCCAGCTTGTCCTTGAGCAGCGAATAGCTGGTCATATCACTGGGGTTCTCAGCGGATTTATCCTCGATAAAATCACCGAAGTTAGTGTCGTCGCTGTCGCCCACGGGGCTTTGCAAACTAATGGGTTGCTGGGCCATCTTCATGATGGCGCGCACGCGCTCCACGGGCAACTGCATCTCGTCGGCAATTTCCTCCGGCGTGGCTTCGCGGCCGAAATCCTGCACGAGCTGTTTCTGCACGCGCATGAGTTTGTTGATCGTCTCAATCATGTGCACGGGGATGCGGATGGTGCGGGCCTGATCGGCGATGGAACGCGTGATGGCCTGGCGAATCCACCAGGTGGCG
>DPAW01000343.1:8346-9785 GCA_003517285.1 Verrucomicrobiales bacterium | reverse complement strand
GGGGATGCGGATGGTGCGGGCCTGATCGGCGATGGAACGCGTGATGGCCTGGCGAATCCACCAGGTGGCGTAGGTGGAGAATTTATAGCCGCGGCGGTACTCGAATTTTTCAACCGCCTTCATCAGGCCCATGTTACCCTCCTGAATGAGGTCAAGGAAAGACAGGCCGCGATTGGTGTATTTCTTTGCGATGGAAATTACGAGGCGCAGATTGGCCTCCACCATCTCGGTCTTGGCTTGATGCGCTTTTTTGCCGAAGTGCTGGAGTTGCTTGAAGGCCTCCACGTAATCCTCGGAGGTCATGCGCGTAAAAATCTCCAGCGCCTGCATCTTACGGGTTTCGCCCTCGATTATCTGCTTGTTGGCGGCGGTCTTGCGGCCTTTGCTGGCGGCTTCCACGGCCTCGATGCTGGCGACGATTTTCTCGTTCACGTTCTCGGCCACGACGGACATTTCCTCGATGACCTTTTGCTTGTAGAAAAATTTCGGAAACGACTTCTGCAGCTTGGTGTCGTTTTGATTGAAGGCCTTCTCGGCGCGCGTACGGGCGGCCTGATTCTTGGCCTTGAGGCGCGACATGTATTTTTCGTCGACCTTATGGTCCACCGCGCGCACGTCCTTTACAAGACGGCGCAGCACCTTGAGGTGTTGTTCGCGGCTGTCGATTTTCTTGTCCACGATCACACGATCAAATCGTTCCTTGGGCGGCTCGGAGATGAGCTTCTCCGCCAGTGCGATGTGTTCCTTGCCGGTGAAGCCGAAGCTGTAAATTATACGCTTCACCTCGTTCTCGGCATCCTCAATGCGCTTGGAAATCTCCACCTCCTGTTCGCGTGTGAGCAGAGGCACTTGGCCCATTTGCTTAAGGTACATGCGAACGGGGTCATCCAGAATATCGAGCTTGGTCTTCTCTTCCTTGGCCTTGTCATCCTCGCCACGGCGAATGGGGGAGACATTGTCGACCTCGGCCTGATCGACCACAGAGATTTCCAATTGCTCGAACTGGGACTCGACCATCTCGATGTCGGCCGGGGTCACCTTGTCTTTAGGCAAATGCTCGGATACATCGTCGTGCGTGAGGTAGCCCTGTTCCTGGGCTAGCAGCACGAGTTCCTTGATTTTGCTGGTGAGCACGAAGCCTGACTCGGTCTTCACCTCTTCAATGGTAATTTCCTTTTTGGCGAGCTTGGCCTTGTTGCGCGTGATTTGCGCGGCGGTCAGATTCTTTTTCTTAGCGGCCTTCTTTTTAGCGGATTTTTTCGGAGCCGCTTTTTTCGGAGCAGCTTTCTTAGGAGCGGCCTTCTTCGGCGCGACCTTTTTGGCTGTAGCCTTTTTCGGTGCGGCCTTTTTCGGTGCAGCTTTCTTAGCGGCGGCCTTCTTCGGCGCGACCTTTTTGGCTGTAGCCTTTTTCGATACAGCCTTTTTCGGGGCAGCCTTTT